>NZ_QAIQ01000140.1 GCF_003061105.1 Arthrobacter sp. HMWF013 | reverse complement strand
CGGTGCACCGGAGGCGAGGATAACGGCGCGGCCGCGGTCCAGCTCCGCCAGGTTGGAGACGTCGAAGATCCGTTCCTTGGCTTCCTGGCGGGAGCGGCTGGAGCCAGATTTACCGGAGGAAATGGAGACGTTGGTGTAGCTGTAGTCCCCGATCAGGTCGGAAAGGGCGCGGAGGAAACCTTCCTCGGCGACGCCGCCGCCGTAGACCTTGACGTTCGAGGCCGACCAAATCTTCCGCATGTTCGCCTCACCCCACAGCTCCACGCCCTGGGACCAGGACTGCAGGATCCCCATCACAATCAGGCCCTTGGAGCCGTAGTGGCTGAACTGGTCCGGCAGGCCGGCCCAGCGGACCACGTTCGCCAGCTCGTCCAGAGCGAACAGCGCGGGTTTGGGCAGCCGGCCGCCGCTGCGCTCGGCCCGTTCCTCCATCGCCTCAGCGATGGCCACCGTCAGGGCTGTGGTCAGCGGGGCGGCTGATCCTGCGCCTTCCTTGGAGAGGATGTAGATCGTCTCCTGGGAGGCGGCGAAGGCATGCGGGTTGAACTGCCGACGCGGATCGCCGGCCACGCTCGCGCCGCCTGTCGGAGCGACCCAACGGAGCGTGTTCCGACTCTTGAGGCACTGGATCATCTTCTCGGCAGTGCCGAAGATACCGTCGCGCTGCTTGTCAGCCAGTTCCAGCGTGGACTCCAGGCCCTTGTACTGCAGCTCGTAGTCGTGCTGTTTGAGGATGTTGATCGGTTCACGGTTGACCTGCTCGGTCACCCACAGGTACACCTGCGTGATCGGCAGCCCGCCGAGCGAGGCCGCGAGGAAGTACGAGGAGAGGATGTCTTCGGCCTTGGGATCAAAGTAGGCGTCCGGCTTTGACCCGGGGACCCGGGAACCAACCGAGAAATGCTGGGTGAGCTTGTAGGCCTTCTCTTCGTCGGTGACATAGGACAGCGGGTTCCACCACCAGTCCGGTTCTTCCTGGGCGATCTTCTGCGGATCGAACACCCACACCGGGGCCACGTCCTCGCGGACGCCGCGGGTGCCGTCCACGACGTCACGCTTGTTCGAAGTTGAGACAACGGCGCCGGGCGCGTCCAGGATCGCGGGCATCACCCGGGAGGTGGACTTACCCGTTCGGGGTCCCCAAATGTCGAGGCTGAGGTCTTCCCAGGACTGGACGAACTTCTGGCCGGTGGAGACCACCTTGCCGACGACAATCCCGGGGTTGTCCTTGATACCGAGACGTTCGGCTTTGGCCTGTGCGCCTTTTTCGGAGAACGCGTCGAGGGCTTTGCCGCGGCCCAGGTAGCGGGCGGCCTTATCGACCCGGGCGCGTTTGGATGCTCCTCTGCGCCAGGCAACGAGTACAACGATGGCCAGCGCCAGGATCAGGCCGACCATAACGCACACAACGATGGTGGACTGGGTGGGCCAGGGCACCCGGCCTTTGATGAGACCGGCGATCAGGTCGATGGGGTGGGCCGGGGGCGCGGCGATGCCGGCCATCCAGGACCCGAGGTGAAGGGCAGCGTAGGTGCCGCCGCCGAAGATGACGATGGCACCGATGGCCAGCCAGACCAGCAGGGCATCTTCGAGGCCCATTCCTTTGCGGTTCGGTGCACTCACGGTGAGCCTCCTTCGGCCGGCTTTGCAGGTGCTGCGGGGTCCATCAGCGTTTTCGCCGGTGCGTGCCAGCGGGTGTCGGTGTCGTTCAGGCCCTCGTTCTTCTCGATCGAAGTCAGCCCGATCTGGACGGGGATGCCCGGTCGGCCGCCAACCTTGATCAGGAACTTTCCCCGGCCCGGGGGTTCGACATCGAGGCCGCGGGAGTCCCAAGCGGGCGGGTCCTGCCAGGAGATGAGCTTTTGCTGCTCCTGCCGGGACAAGGGGATCGCTGAGGTCAGCAGCGGCATTTCCGAGGCGGGAAGACCGCCGCAAACCACCATACCGGAGCGTTCGACGAAGCCGCGGGCTTTCATTCGGTCCTCTTCCGCCGGCAACGCGAGCAGGTCGGACATGGTGTGGGAGATCATGATCTGCCCAACACCGACGGAACGGTTCAACCGGGTTAGGGCGTCCACCCGGTCGACCATGCCCTTGCCGGAACGCAGCGCCCGCCACAGCTCGTCCAGGACCACGAAGTAGTTCCGTCGTGGTTCCAGCCCAGCGTCGGCGAGGGCGTTGGCGACGTTCACGGTTCCGAAGCCGTAGGACCAGCAGGCGAGCAGCACGGCGGCCTGCAGGTCGGTTTCGGTTTCGTCGATGCTGGAGACGTCGAAGACCACGGCGCGGTCCCGCTTCATCGGGTTGGTGGTCTGCCGGGAGAAGATTTCTCCCAGCTTCCCTCCCCCGGTCAAGCCCAGCAGGGTTGCTTCCAGAGCCCGGGTCTCCCGCAGGTAGACGTTCATGTCGCCACGGTCCAATGCGACCTGCCGGAGTTCATCCGGGGCGGAGACGATCACGTCCAGCAGGTCTTTCAGGACCGGAATCCCGTCGAACCCGTCATCGAGGACCCGCAGCGCCCGGTCCAGGATGGTCTGTTCCTGATCGGTGGGCGGGTTGTTCCGGCTGATGGTGATGAGTGAGACGACCATGTTCAGGCGGCGGCCGTGCGCGTCAGCGCGGACCCGGGTGGCCGCTTCATGGTGGCCGTGTTCCTCGAGGAGCTGGGCGACCTCCACGGCCTGGCCCGGGTCAAGGATATTCAGGTAGCCGACGCCGCGGCCGAGCTTGATGACCTGCCCGCCGAGGGCTTCGACGGCTTTGACGTGCTCGCCTTTCAGGTCCCCGAGAACCAGTGGGTTGACGCCCTGGGCGGCAAGGCCCAGGAACATGCGGCGGACAAGGGTGGACTTGCCCAGCCCGGGTTTGCCGAGGATAAAGGCGGAAGGGTTGGAGATGAGGCGGGCACGCTGGAACCAGCTGATCGGGTCGCAGCAGACCGTGGCCTGGGTTTCCTCATGCCGGCCGAGCGGTACACCGATCATGGGCGAGGACGCGCCGGAGGAGAACGGCCACAGTCCACAGACCTGGACCGTGGTTCCCCGGTACTCCTTCACGGACGGGACGAGCTGCGCCATGCCGCCGCCGCGTCCGGCCCAGCCACGGGCACCCGGGCCAGCCTCCTTTGGAGTGCTTTTTGCCTTTTTTACTGGCTTTACTGTCATTGCTGTCAAAACGTCCTTGAGTGCCATTAGAGGGCATCCTTGATTTCGGAGGGCACCATGCTGTGCTTGGGCAGCACCAGTCCCAGCGGCAGGGACGCGGCGAACGCGGTGTCTTGAGCGCCGTAGGCGCGGCGCAGGAGCACCCTCGCAGTCCCGGAAGTCTGCTCGATGGCGGCCACGGCATCAGGCAACCGTTCCCTGTCGGTCACCGTGGCGGTGACCACCATGCCGAAGTTCACCAGGCCGGCGCCGCGGGCTTCTTCCTGGGCGGTCTGCACGGCGGAGCGGGCATCGACCAGGGCGCGTGACGTGGGCCGGGTTCCGGAGGTGATGCGGACGTTGGCATTGTTTTGGTCCCGCTCGACCACAGCGGCTGCTTTCGCGGAGTCCATCGGACGGTAGAGCAGGGAGACGCGTTTGCGGTCAATGTCGCCGTGCGGGGCCAGCAGCCGGGACAGGACCGAGGAGTTCACGGACCCGCGGGGGGCTCCGGTCATGGTCCAGGAGACAGAAAACGCGGAATCGTGGCGGTAACCGTCCCAATTCGCCTGGGTGGCGGTGGGGCCGACCTCACTCCAGGTCAGGGCAACAGGGGAACCGGCGGCGTGGGCTTCATCAATGATCAGCGCAGCGGGAGGGTCATAGGCAACGCGGACGACTTCGCAGAGTTCCTGCGCCGACATCGGGCGGGCGATACCGGCGCCGGTGGACTGCAGCCGGGCTGACAGTCCGGGGATCCGGGAGGCGAGGTCCCGGGCCACATTTTCGGGGGTGCGCTTCTTCGATCCCGACCGCAGGGAGGCGTTAAAGGTCAGAGAAACCCAGGCGCGGACCGTGGCTGATCCCTCCGGGTAGGTGTCCACGACCTCGCGCAGGATCGCTTGGGCGAATTCCGGTGCCTTGGCGTCGATGTTCATTTCAACTTCGTTCCGGAGCCGGTACCCGGAGTCGGGAGCGGTTTCCACGGTGACTGCCGCGGCGTCCAGTCCTGCTTCGTCGGCAAGGCCGGCGAGCCAACCACCCCAGTTGGCGACCCATGCGTCGACCTGCTCAGGGTCCACCAGGGAGGCTCCGTCAGGTTCGGTGGAGAAGATGACGGTGAAGTGGCTGGTGGCCGGGACATGGAGCATGGCGAACGGGCGCTTGTAGGAGTCGGCGAACTCGTAGAGGGTGGACTTCGCGGCCAGTCCGGGGAGCTGGTACATGCCCCACTCGGTTACGCCCAAAGGTCCGGAGCGGTAGAGGTTTGTTCCGGAGGACCGGGAGATCCGGAAGGCCATCCGGGTGCCGAAGCGGTCTACAGCGGACTGGCCGTGCTTGTCCTTGACCGTGAGCAACAGGGCGCTGGCCCCTGCAAGGGCGAGGACAGCGAGGCCTGGGAACAGGCCCCAGATAGCGAAGGTGGTGATGCCCAGCAACAGCCCGGCCATGACAATCCCGGTGCCAATGGCACCGAGGTTGGCCAAGCCGGCGGAGCGCGGTACGCGCCAGTTGCCGTAGGACGGTTCCTTGTATTCGGTGTTAATTGCTGCCACTGGGGCCCTCCCCGGTTGAATCCTGTGCGGTCTTTTCGATTGCCTGTGACGTCTTGGTTGCCACCTGTGCCCCGGCGGCCAGGGCCATGCCTGCCGGGCCAGCTGCTGCTGCCCCACCGCCTGCCGCTGCTCCTGCTGTGCCAGCTTTGCCTGCGGTTGCAGCGCCAGCGGCTCCTCCCGGGCCGGTAACACCGGGGGTAGGCTGGCCTCCCCCGCCCCGGGGGCCGGGCGCTCCGTCACTGCCCTTTGGCGAAGAGCCGGCGTGAGTGCTGTGCGTGCTGGCTGTGGTGCTTGTTGTCGCGGGGATTGGCGCGGCATTGCCTCGTCCGCTGCCGCCACGTCCCAGGGAAACGGCACCGGTGGCCATCGCACCAACGGCAGCCCCTGCTGCAGCTCCACTGCCCGAGGCGACCGCACCAACCATCGGTGTCACAAAGCGCATCAATGCCGGCAGCGCAAACAAGGCAACGATCATCAGCGTGAAGCCCGTGATCGAGCCGACCAACGCGTCCTGCCCGGTTGTGTTGCCCATCAGGAGGAACGCGACCGAGTACACGATGGCCGCCGCGGGCTTGTAGAGAATGAAGGCGATGGTCCAGCCGACTGCTTTCTGGAACCACTGCCTGCCCATCTCGGTGTTGGTGAAAGCTGCAGTGGTGGGCAGGATGCCCGCCAGGATTACCAGCATGCCGCTGCGGACCACCATCAGGACGATCTGGACCAGGGAAGCTATCAGCCCGATCAGGCCCAGGATGATGAGGATAAACACCCCGACTTCGGTCTGGTTGGTCATGACGAGGATGTTCATCGACTCTGCGAATCCCTTGCCGTCCGTGGAACGCTCAATGATGGCGATAGAGAATGCGTCGGCTGCGATCACCAGAATCGAGATAACACCAAGGCCAAGGCCGGAGACCAGGGTGAGCGTGAGCAGCGAGCGGAGCAGGTCCTTCAGCGGTGCCCCGCGCTGTTCCCAGATCATCCGGATGCCGCCAAGGATTACTGCAAGGACCGCTAGCGTCAGCGTCCAGGGCATCAATTCGCTATTGACCGCAGCAACAACAGGGCTTGGTGTGCCGCCGTCCTCGGTGGCCAGGTTCACGGTGGGCATCGACACCCAGAAGGTAGACAGAGTCGTCACCATCTGGCTCATGCCCTCCATGATGGCCTTAGCCAAGTTGCCGATAGCGTCATCTGTGATTCCACCAATGAATTGCTGAGTCGAGCACTTCCAGTCGATCAGTCCGCATTCTTTGTCCATGTCAGGCTCCGGACCAAGGGATGAATCCCCCCAAGTCGCTTACCTGGACGACGTCGTTGAGGAGCTCACCAGCATCGGAAATTTCTAGTTTCCAGTCGCCGTCGATCCACTTGAGGGGAAGGACGCCGTGGCCGTATTCGCCGGTTGGCGTTGAGAAGGCCAGGTCCACGTGAGCGGCTGAGGTGGAGTAAGCCTTAATGACAAACCCGCGGATCTGAATGGACGAGGAATCTGCACTGGACGGAGTCCGGATGTCCTTTAGAGCTGCATCCCGTCCCGGGCCGGGGACCACCAGCTTCTCAATTAGTTCTTTCTGAATTCCCTCATCGCTCAGGCCACCGAGCGCCACCATGTTCGCAGCTGCATAGAGCGCTCCTGTTGGGGACTGCGCGAAGCAAGAACGGAAGCCGTTCTCGGCGGTGATTCCGGGGCCAACCGTATCGGGATCAGTCGGTGCCGCCGTTCGGCCCACGAGCTCCCACTTGGAACTTGGTGCTGAGCCCAGTGCCACCTCCGAAGATGCGGGAAGTCCACAAACACTCTTGTCAGCCCCAGCTGAAGCGCTGGGGCTGACCGTGACTGAGCCGCTGGTTTCTGCCGGGGCAGGGGCAGGCTGCGCGTTTCCCTGGCCCTTGGGGAGGAGAAAAATGATGACGGTTGCTGCGATCAGCGCGACCACCAGCGCGGCCGCAATGATGAACCCGGGTTTGGTGAACGGATTGCTTTCGGTGGTGCTCTCTGTTGACTGGCTCATGGTGAACCTCCCGTTGTTGGTGCTGGCTTAGACGAAGGCGCGGACGATGCCGGCGGCACCGGTGATGATGATGCAGCCCAGGAGAACCCAGCCGAGCTTGCCGATGGCTTGTGCGCCTTCGCCGCGCTGGAGTTGGATGACCATGCCGATGCCGACGATGATCACGCCGAGAACGCCGAGGACCAGGCCGATGCCGGAGGCCCAGTTCAGGACCAGGAGCAGCCCGTCTGCTTCTGCCGGGATGGTCGGGGTGGGGTTGGGGATGACGCCGGTTGCCAGTGCGGAGAAGTAGTTCATGGTGAGATCTTTCAGTGGGTGGTTGATGTGGTTTCGGTGGCCAGGGCGGCCATGTCGGTGATGAAGCGTTGGTATTCGCGGGGCGGCTGTGCCGTGGTGTCCCCGTGGCGCCAGGCTTCTACCCAGGGCAGGGTCCAGAGCCGGGGCGCTCCCCCGCCGACGATGGCGGTGAAGTCCCGGAGTGCTTTGGAAGTCTTTCCCGGTGCGTCGGCAAGAACGGCGAGGCCGAGCAGCCCAACTTTTGGCGCGGCTCCTGATGCCCATTGGGTCAGCGCACTCCTGGCGGCTGTCAGGCCACGCATGTCTGAGCGGCAGACCAGCAGGACCCGTGGCTTGCTTCCGTTCTGGAGGATCGGCCAGCAGTGACCTGTGGCGCGTGCATCGAGGAGGTCCGCGATCCTGCTCTCGCCCGCTCCCCCGTGAGCGCCGAGGACCCACAACGCGGCGGAGCCGATCATGGTGCGGCTGGCCAGTCGGTCCGCTGCGTCGGGTTCGATCATGCCCTTTAGTGGGGCATTGATGACCGCCGCCGGGGGCATGTACGCATCAAGTGTTTCCTCCTCCGGCGTTTCGGTGCCGGGGCTGGTTATCCAGGGGTTCAGGGACTGTTGCATGGTTCCTCCTTTCGGAAGTCAGTTCGTGGGTGGTTAGAAGCCTTTGGCGACGGCGGCTGCGGCGGCCAGCCATGCCCGCTGGGTGGCGGGCTGGAGGGCTTCATAGCGGATGGGACCGTTGACCAGGGCCGGGTCGTAGGGAATCCTCACGACGGCCCGGACGAACGGTTCGAAGCCGTCAGCTATCCGCTGGGCCTCGTCCTTGGCCCGCTTCAAGGCATCCCCGGACATGGTTCGCTTGGCGTCGGTGGATTCGGAGACGATCACGACGGCGTTGCGGGCCAGCTCGGCATCGTGGCCGCCACGGGATTCGAGGGTCTGCAGGGTCAGCCGGGCGGCTTCTGCGCGGTCTTCGATGGCCGTCACCGGGACTACGAGCTGGTTGGTGTGGTGGATCATCCGTCGCCAGTTCGCTGCCCGGGCGGTGTTGCCTGAGTCCATGACCACCAGCCGGTAGTACCGGGTGAGGACCTGGTGGGCGATGTCGACTTCCTCTGCGGTGACTTCGTGGTCGCCTTCCTCGTTCTCGTCTGAGCGCAGGACATCGAACTTGTCTGCGGTCTGGTGGTGGACGAACTTGGCGATCTCGGCGGCGTTGGTTGACGGGGAGAGCAGTTCGGTTGAGGAGTCGATCAGGTCCAGGACGCTCCGGTCGTGGGCGCCCTTTTCCGTGCGCCAGCCCAGCGTGCCTTGGGACTCGTTGTTATCCCAGGCGACAGTGGAGGCACCGCTGTAGCGGGCGAGGATGGCGGAAAGCATGACCACTGTGGGGGTCTTGTTGGCACCACCTTTGCGGTTGACCACGGCAATGGTCCGGGGGCCGGGCCAGTGCTGGCTGACCGTGCGGATGTCCTCCCGCTCGGACAGTTCTTCGGCGGAGGGGTCCATCCTGAGGCCAAGGCGCGTGAGCACACCCCGCCAGCCCTGCGTGGCCGGTTCCAGGACCGGGGCGCTGACCAGGAATGAGGTTTCCTTCAGGCTGCGGCGGGTCGGCGGTGCTTCCTCCATGGTAACTGCCGGCGCTGGCGTCGTCTCTGACACGACAGGATTGGGGGGCCACGGTTGGCGGTCCACCGCGGCGACGGCGGCAGCCGTGGGCTCTGCCGGAGCTTCCACAGACTCAGGCGCGGGAGCCGGGGTTTCAATGACTGCGGGAACTGACGTCTCGGGTGTGGGTTCCGGTGTTTCTGTCCGGCGGCGGGTGGGGCGTGTCTCGTAGGAGACGGATTCGATCGTGTTGTCCGGGTGGACGATCAGTTCACCGTGTCCTTCGGGATCCTCGATCTGGACTCTGACGGGGCGGTTCAATGTCTGGGCCTCGCCCACGACGAGTGCCAGGGCGTTGTTGCGAAGATCCTGCAGGGATTCCCCGGCAGGGACGATGCGGGAGTTACCGGCGACGACGACCTCGGCGGTTCCGTTGTCACGGACGATGGCTCTGATGTTTGGAAAGGCCAGGACCTCGGTTGATGTGGTGCTCATGGTCTTCTTCCTTTACGTGTGAGTTGGGGAGTTCCGGCGCTTAGGACGAGGGTGGTGTGAAGCGGTTGACCTTCCACGGGGCTTCCTGGCCCGTGCGGAGCAGCTGGAGCGTGTAGGTTCCTGTGTCGGTGGGCACAGCTGCCATGACGCCGTAGCCGTTGGCTTCATCGACGCTCAGCGTGGCCGGGCCGGTGACGCGGCCGGCGGGAATGTTGGCCGGGTCCACGGCCGAGTAGTCGGCAGTGGCATGCGGGGTCAGCCAGCGGGCAAGCTCGTTGGCCCACTGCTTTTCCTCCACGCCAGGGCGGGCAAAGTCGGCCATGGCCTGCTCCGCAACGTCGACGGCAGCGTCCTTACTGGCCTCATCCCAGGTGATGCCGATCGTGGCCGGCACAGTGCCCCCCGGAGCCTGCGGGCCGCTGCTGACGCTCAACGAAACGGGCGCAGAGGGCGTGACTGCCGTGGTTGCAGCCGGTTCAGGCGTCGGGTTCGCTGCCGGGGCGCACGCGGCGCAAAGCAAGGCCACGGCGATCAGGGCCAGGGGCTTCTTCATTACTTCTCCTCTTGGGTTGGCAGGTACAAGAACCCTGACGGGACATCCATGCTGACAGTGCGGGTGTAGTAGTTGTGGTCATCCGGGGGCGGATTGCCGTTGTAGCCCTCTTCGACGTAGGTCCCGTCGTCCTTGACTTCCTTCACCACGGCGACGTGACCGAAAGTCGGGTCCGCTCCCCCGGCCCCGGGCGCGTACCAGACGACCGCCCCGACACGGGGGACGGAACCGGTGAGCCAGCCCTTTGCGTCCCAGCCGGCCTTCCATGTCACGGCAGAGCCCAAGCGTTGGCCGTCGGGGCGGAAAGTGCCGTTGAGGAACTTGAACGGTTCCCCGGTGGACCCCATCTGCTGGTTCACCCGCCAGAGAGCGAAGTCCACGCACTCCCGGTAGTAAAAGTTCAACGGCGAAGTGCTGGCGTCGTTGGCGCCCACCTGCATCCAGGTAGGAGAGTCCCTCCACGGGTAGTCATCCCCGGCACCGGACTTTCCCGGAATGACGCAGTCGCCGCCTTCCAGTGCGATCTTGCCGTCCGAGAGCGCCTGGACGAGCTTGACGGCCTCGGGCCAGTACTTCTGGTAGTGGTACGGGTCGGCGTTGCGCTGGACCTTATTGCCGGCGATGGTCGGCTCCAGCAACTCCCAGCCCTCAACCTTTTGCAGGGCCTTAATGAAGTTCGTGGCACTGATGGTCGGGTCCATGCGGTCGGCGTAGGAGCCCCACGCGCCGTTGTCGCGCTGCTGAAACAAGCCACGGGAATCGGGACCCGGTCCGTCGCCGTAGTCAAGGACACGCAGCCCCGACTCCCCCAGGGAAACCATGACGCTGATCATCTGGCCCTTCACGGACAGGTCCAGAGCCTTGCCGGCACCCATGATCGCAGCGGCGTTCTTCAGCTGCTCCTCGGTGTAGCCCTCGACCTTCGTTTCGTCGTCGATGACAACTGAGACGGACGCGCCGCAATCGGCAGCCGCGGGCTTTGCTGGCGCAAGGAGCAAGAGGATGGAAAAGACCAGCCCTATCAAGATGCCGGGGACCGCGATGACCGCCACGAGACCAAGTGACTTCCGCTGCATGCAAATCCCCCTTTGAGCCCCCAACTGGCCCATACCAAGACTATCTGCCTGTAGTGGACATGTGCAACGGATGTAGTGGGCATGCTTCGTACAGATCCAAGGTTTGTGGAACGTTTACGATGATTGGGCTTTATACTCTTCCCGGGTTCGCGCTGGAGGGCGGGACATGATGCTGACGACAAGGCATGGCCTCGCCTGCCTGGCTTTCCTCGTACCCGCGGGCTCACTATTCGGATTCGCGGTCATCATGGCCCGCAAGATCGTTAAACGGGGCCCAAAGGACTACCGTCGTGCCGAGCTGACAGATGATGGCCGCAGAGTCCGCATCGACTTGGATGACTACACCAAAGCCCACGGCGACTTCGCCGTGTTCGACCCTGCGGCCGAGCGTTTCACCAGGGTCGGCGAGGTCACCCTGATCGACGAGGACCAAAAGTTCGTGGAGCGTCGAATCCATGCGACGGGGTCCGGGCCGGTGACTTTGGGACCCGTGGTCGACTGGACGCCCGACGTGTTCTTCGAACCTTCCGCTGTGGCCGGGCGGTTTGAAGAGGTACACATCCCCACCGCCTACGGCGCGGCGCCGGCATGGCTATTCGAAGGTAGGAACGCGGACACATGGGTGATCCACATCCATGGCAGCTGGACCGACCGCTCGATCATGTTTCGTGACGTCCACGCCTTCAGCGCCTTGGGATTCACCTCCTTGGTCCCCTCATTTCGCAGCGACCTGGAGGTCAGCCCACCACAGGCCGAATCGAGCCACCTTGGTCAAACAGAGTGGCGAGACGTGGAAAGCGCTGTGGCCTACGCCGTGGCTCACGGCGCGCAGCGAATCATCCTCTCGGGCTGGTCAATGGGCGGGACGATCGCCCTGCTCACAGCGGAGCGTAGCGCCTACCGTGACCGGATCGCCGGGATTGTCCTGGTTGGACCGGTCACGAGTTGGCGTAAAACCATCAGGGCAGGAGCGGAGTCCGCCGGCGTGCCTGCGGTAGGAGCCGGCCTTGTCATGTCCTTGCTTCAGGCTCCCCCATTCGCGAAGATGCTCGGGCTGGAAGAAGCGATCAACTTCGATGCCCTTGAGTGGGTCGACATACCTAACCGTGTGTCAATCCCAACCCTGGTCCTGCACTCGAGTGCCGATCAGGAGGTTCCCTGGAAAATCTCGGCGGCGTTCCAACGCGCGAACCCCGACACCGTCACCCTGATTCCCTTACCTGAGGCGCACCACACCCAGGAGTGGAATGTGTCACCTCACACCTTCACCAACGAACTCACGAGTTGGATCAACAAAACGATCCTGACCGAAGGCTAGACCCGCGCATCCAGCTTGGCCTCGATCTGGCTGATCCTGCCCTGAACAGACTCCGGGAACGGGCACATGTTCCCCCGCTGGTAGTTGTGCAAAACGATGAGGCTTTTGTAGACCCCATTTTCCAGCGTTTCGTTGAACAGGTCCCATGCCGGACTAACCCGAGACGTATCTGCATTTACCTGGATCCTCAGCGCAGTAAGCCAAAGCGCATCGATCATCCAGAGCCGCAACCTCGGCAGCTGCTTGGACAGGAAAAGAATTAGCCACCCCGCGGCAGTCACCGAGAGGCCGGCATAGAAAAGACGGTCAAACCAGGCTCCGATCGCCTCTGCGAAGGCATCCCACGGCGTGAAGTGGAACAGCAGCACATATGCAATGTGGCACGAGACGGCCGCCGCGACCACGACCAAGCCCGCTGAGAATGTTGCGTACAGGCCCCTAGCCTTGTGCCGAAGCATGTAGATGATCCTAAGCACGGTGAATAGCAACGCGAACATGTACGTGCCGCTGTAAGTGGCAGTCGCAAGTTGGTCCATGCGGTAATCAATGAAGTCCGCAGAGGTCGGACCTTTGTCCTCAATGAGGGCGAAGCTGACAATCATGATGGGAATGCTCAACAACGGAGCATAGTAGCTCCACCTGACTGGTACGGTTGCCAACCGCCGCACGCTGTCGTTGAAGAAGAAGATCGCCAACAGCGCGAAGATGGCTTGAAGAAGGTTCGTTACGTTGACGCCACCGAGGTAGCTGTCGATGGACGCCAGCGGCGCAACCGTTCCCAGGACATAAAGTGCCGCCAAGCCGAACATCGATGCCACCCACGATGCACGGGCTTCCGCCACCTTGACTACCGAGGGGATCCGAAGCAGGCATAGGGCACTGAGCAGCGCAAAGAGCAACTGTTTCATGGTCTATCAGAGGAAAGGATCAGTCTCGGAGGAGCTGCGCGCACGGGTCTTCTTTGACATCTCGAAAGCAAAATCCTCCACCCAGCGTTCTACGGGATGATTCAGAACAGAACAGCAGCTCATGCTTTTCGCACCGGCAGCCTCCTTCAGCATCTCTTCAGAGAAATCGGGCAGAACCAAGTGGCCTTGAAAGCTCTCCAGATATATGTGTCCGAGCTCGTGATAGATGCAATGGAGCTTGTACTGCGTCGAGTTTTGCGGCGGCACATAGATCTTGAAGTGATCTTCAAAGTCCAATTTGAAGGCTGTCAGAGTTCCCCAGGACCCCTCCTGCTCGATCAGCTTGATCGGCTTTTCGCAGATGACGGCCAGACGTTCCAGGACCTCCGCCATTGACGTCGTGCCGTCTCCGCATAACTCCCGGACCTTTTCTGCGACCGGTGGGAGGCTCATTCAGTCCTCCTCTTCGCCGTTCATCGACGCATCGATGATCCTGGTAATTGTCCGTAGCATTTCAGGCGAGGTGGCCCCCAGGTTTCTCGCCGCAAAGTTCTTCACCTTGAGCTTGCGCATCTGCACAAGGAACTCCATGCGCGCTTCCACCTCAGGGGGAGTCTCACTGTTGAGATCACACAGATAACTGGCAGGTACGGCAAAAACGTACTCTGCTATGCCCTTTAGCAGTTCCTGATCGGTCACCAGGCTGCCGGTGCCGTTGATCAAGTATGACCAGCGCGTCCGAGACAGGTGGATTCCGTGGGCCGAAAGTGCTTCTTCCACATGAGGGTACGTGAGCACAGTGTTGTGATCGGACTCCCAGATATCCACCAGGATGCCCATGCGATCCGCCAGGCGCTCTTTCTTCTGCTGTTGCGTGAGAAACACGCTGCGGCCCCCATTTGCCATCTATAAAGCTCCTTAGCCAAGCTCAGCCTCTTGTATAGACCGCCACACAGAGCAGGCGGGCAGCTAACAGAATGCTACCTGACGCCTACCAGAGGGTACAGGCAGTGAGTTGTGCATGTGCGGAGCATGTATGTAGTCTGTCGTTTGCTTGGGCTATTGAAGGAACAATTAGGCAGCTTCACTGGACAGCCGTTGACGGCATAGAGC
>NZ_QAIQ01000139.1 GCF_003061105.1 Arthrobacter sp. HMWF013 | reverse complement strand
GTTCCAGGGCCAGGAGGCACCCGTGGTGCTGGTTTCGATGGCCTGCTCGGCGGTTGCCGAGGCGCCCCGCGGAGCCGAGTTCCTGCTGAACCGGAACCGGATCAACGTCGCGGTGTCCCGGGGCCAGTGGCGTGCCGTGGTGATCCGTTCTCCCGAACTCACGAACTACATGCCCCACAAACCGGCTGTTCTGGAGGAGCTCGGGGCGTTCATCGGCCTGAGCCCGAGCCGCCGGCAGGGTAAATTCAGGGGGTGACATCCCCGAACAACAAGCTGCCCGTCGGCGCCCTCGTAGTGCTCGCCGCCATTGGGTTCACCGCCATCACCACCGAACTCCTGCCGTCCGGGCTGCTGCCCCAGATCAGCGCGGATTTCCGGGTGTCGGAGGCAACGGCCGGGTATCTGACGGCGGGTTATGCGGCCATCATCGTGGTGACCGTCATCCCGTTGTCGCTGCTGCTCTCCCGGATACCACGGCACTACCTGCTGATCGCGCTGATCCTGACCTTCGCTGCCAGCAACGCTTTGGTGGCCGTGGTTTCCGATTTCGGCGCTGCCATGGGTTCACGCGTGGTGGGCGGCATCGCCCACGGCCTGCTGTGGTCCGCCATGGCCCCGTTTGTGGCACGGATCGTCCCCGCCCACAAAGTGGGCAAGGCGCTGGCCATCGTGTTCAGTGGCAACAGCCTGGGCCTGGCGATCGGCGCCCCCGTGGGCACCTTCCTGGGCAACCTGCTCGGCTGGCGCGCGGCGTTCCTGGTCCTGGCCGCGTCCGGTGTGCTGCTTGCCATCCTGGCCATGTGGTTGCTTCCGCCGGTCCGGCGCATCCCCGATGCTCCGCACCCCTCCGTCCGCCAGGCGATGAGCCAGCCCGGCGTCAAAGTCGTGGCCATCGGCTGGCCCCTGATGCTGATGGCCCATTTCGCGTTGTTCACCTACATTGCCCCGTTCCTCCGCGAGGCCAAACTTCCTGATTTCAGCATTCCGCTCTCCATCAGCGTCCTGGGGGTAGCCGGGCTGGTGGGCATCTGGATTGCCGGTATCACCGTCGATTCCCGCCCGCGGCGTTGGCTCCTGATCACCATTGCCGGAGTGGTGGTGTCCATGATCCTGCTGCCCCTGGCCGGGGTCGCCTTGCCCGGAGTGGCATTGGCCGTCACCCTGGTCCTGATGTTTATCTGGGGCACGGGAATCGGTGCCATGGGAATCTATAACCAGTCCGCCATCCTCCGTGCGGGCGGCGAGTACCGGGACGCCGCCAACGGGCTGACCGTCCTGACCATACAGATCGGGATCATGATCGGTGCCATGTTCGGCGCCGCTGCGCTGACCTTCGCCGGGCCTCTGCTTGTTCCGGTGGCGGCAGCGATTCCCGCCGTCCTCGCGTTGGTGATCACCTTGACGGGGCGGCGGCACGCGTATCCGCCGGGCCCCAAAGAACGCCCCCTCGGCCAGTCAGGCAAACCGGGCACGGCACGTGCAGGTGCGGCCGGTACCGGCACCCTCAGCGGGCCCTGAAATCCCGGAACGAGTTCTCGGCCGCGGAGATGGACTCCTCCACCCGCTCCACCCGGCCAGGGGCATTCGCTGACCTCAGCCAGTCCAGGAGCTTCCGGACCTGCTGCTCCGGGCCTTCGGCGACGATGGATACGGAGCCGTCGTCGAGGTTTTTCACTACCCCTTTGAGGGCCAGTTCGTCGGCCTTGCCCATCGTCCAGAAACGGAATCCGACCCCCTGCACCGTGCCAAAGACGCGGGCAGAGAGCCGGACATCACCTGTCTGGGGGTCTTCGGACCGGGAGTTTCCGGATGGGGGACTGTCGGGAGCCATGATGGGCGCCGGGATCAGGCCTGCTTGACCAAGGCGGCGTCGACGTTGATCTTCACTTTGTCGCTGACCAGCAGGCCGCCGGCCTCAAGCGCTGCGTTCCACGTAAGGCCGAACTCCTTGCGGCTGATCTCGGTCTCGGCAGAGAAGCCGGCGCGGGTGGCACCGAACGGGTCAACTGCTACCCCGGTGAATTCGACTTCCAGCTCCACCGGCTTGGTGATGCCGCGGATGGTGAGGTCGCCGGTGAGGGTGTAGTCCTCGCCGTCGCCCTCTACGGAGGTGGCGCGGAATTTCATCTCGGGGAACTCTTCGACGTCGAAGAAATCAGGTCCCTTGACATGCGCGTCGCGGTTGGCATCACCGGACTCGAAGCTGGCGGTGTTGACGGTGGCGTGAAGGGAGGCATCGGCCAGCGATTCGCCGACGCGGGCCTCTGCCTTTGCGTCCGTGAACCGGCCCCGGACTTTACTGATGCCTGCATGCCGCACCGTGAAACCGATCTCACTGTGCGACATATCCAACGTCCACTTGCCCGGGGTAAGGCCGGAAGGAAGGGTCATTTCAGCATCTCCTTAAAGGTGTGGAAACCGGTCAGGACGACCGGTTTCCACACTGCTTCACTGAGGAGTTTTTGTCCAGAGACCCGGGATCAGTTGATGGTGATGTCCCGGGTGCGGTGGTCGTAACTGATGGTGACAGTGCCGCCGTCGTGGTGCAGTTCGTGGTTGGGGCCATCGAAGGTGCCGAAGGCGCCGTAGTTCTCTTCCCACGACCGGTTCAGGGCGATCTTGAAGGTGTAGTAGCCGGCCGGCAGGTCGGCGCTGATCTTCCACAGCTGGTCCAGGGTGTCCAGGACCAGCTGGGCCTCGTCATACTGCGGTGCCCAGTTCTCCGGCGCTCCGAGGATGGTGTTGAAGTCGCCGGCAACTGCCACAGCTTCAGGCTGGGGGAACGTCTCCGCGGTGTTGCCCGCAGCGTGCGTTCCGTTGGACGACGCTGCGCCGGCAAGCGCGGCACCTTCCTTCGGGGCTGCCTTGCGCGAGCGGACGGCCTTGACCACGGGCTCTACTGCGTCCTCGATGATCTTTGCGGCCTTGCCCACTGCATCCGCTGCCTTC
>NZ_QAIQ01000138.1 GCF_003061105.1 Arthrobacter sp. HMWF013 | reverse complement strand
CCCTTGGGGGCCGGGAGGTCGCGGACAATCTTGTCCAGCAGCGTCTCCACACCCATGCCGGTCTTGCCGGAGACGCGGAGGACGTCGTCGGGGTCTCCGCCAATCAGGTTTGCCAGTTCCGCCGCGTACTTCTCGGGCTGGGCGGCCGGGAGGTCGATCTTGTTCAGCACCGGGATGATGGTCAGGTTGTTTTCCATCGCCAGGTAAAGGTTGGCAAGCGTCTGGGCCTCGATGCCCTGCGCGGCGTCAACCAGAAGCACCGCACCCTCGCAGGCTGCCAGTGAACGTGACACTTCATAGGTGAAGTCAACGTGGCCCGGGGTGTCGATCATGTTCAGCGCGTAGCTGGTTCCGTCCAGTTCCCACGGCATCCGGACGGCCTGGGACTTGATGGTGATGCCACGCTCGCGTTCGATGTCCATGCGGTCCAGGTACTGGGCCTTCATGTCGCGGGACTGAACGACCCCGGTGAACTGCAGCATGCGGTCGGCCAGGGTGGATTTACCGTGGTCAATGTGCGCGATGATGCAGAAATTCCGAATGATGGCCGGATCTGTCGCGGCGGGCACCGGGGCGGTGCGGGCCATGGGAGACACGCAGGGTCCTTACTGTTGGCATTTCACGCGGCCGCCTGCAGGACGCAACGAAGGCACCCTGCGGCCGGGCCGCACATTTTGAACCTCCAGTGTCCCACGTCAGGGCCCATCGCACCGCATCCAACAGGCAATGCCGGGCCGGCGATAGTGTTGGCCCATGCCTATTAACCTCCGTTCCTTGGCCAGCGCCGTCCGGATGACCGTCAGGGTCCTGGAGAAACTTCGATCCGGCACGGCCGGATCTGCCGGTCCAGCAGCCCCGAAGACAGCAGGCCGTCCGGCTGCCTCATCCGCGGCGGCCCGCTGGTACCCCGGCGACTTCCGGGGCGCCTCCTCCGTCCGCTACGCGCCGCATCCTGACGGAAGCCCCGATCCGGGCGAGGTCGTCTGGACCTGGGTCCCGTATGAAGAGGACCACAGCAAAGGCAAGGACCGGCCCGTTCTTTTGGTTGGCCACAACGGTCCCCACCTGCTGGGGCTGATGCTGACCAGCAAGGACCACGATCAGGACAGCAGCAGGTCCGAAGACTACGTGGACATCGGGACGGGCAGCTGGGACCGGCAGCAAAGGCCCAGTGAAGCGAACCTGGGGCGGGTCCTGCAAATCAGCCCGGACAGCATCCGGCGGGAAGGTGCCGTGCTGGAGCGGAAACGCTTCGATTTGGTAGCCGCCGGGCTCCGGCGCCGGCACGGCTGGAAATAAGGCGTCGACACGGTTGGAAGCAACCTGCCCAAATGGCCAGCCCGCCCAGAGGTCTGCTATTCTTTATAGCTGTGTGTCCGTGCAGGTCGACGGCCACTGATGGTTGGCCGCCATAGGTATCCCCACGCCGCTCAGTCAATGGCCAATCTGAAAGCCCTCTAGACCATTTCCGCATTAAAAAGAGAGTTCACACGTGGCTAATATCAAGTCCCAGAAGAAGCGCATCCTCACCAACGAGAAGGCACGCCTGCGCAACAACGCAGTCAAGTCTGAGCTGAAGACGGCCATCCGCGCCGTCAACACCGCCGTTGAGTCCACCGACAAGGATGCAGCTACTGCTGCCCTGGTTGCTGCCGGCCGCAAGCTGGACAAGGCTGTCAGCAAGGGTGTTCTGCACAAGAACAACGCAGCGAACCGCAAGTCGGCGATCTCCAAGAAGGTCAACGCACTGTAAGGTTTCCAGTTCTGTTGAACTGATGATTGAGGCCGGCACCCGATAGGGTGCCGGCCTCAACTCTTTAAGCCTGTTCCGGTCTGCAAGCCTGTCTCTGCGCACCGGCTCTTTGACCCTGTCCCCGTGCGCCGGCCGGTTTCGCCAGCCGGGGTGATCCCGGGACGGCGTCAGTGCCGCTGCGCCGACGTTGCGATGACGGTGACAGCGTGTTCGACGGCGTAGACCGGATCCCGCGACAGGCCCTTGACCTGTGCATCGGCTTCCGCCGTCGCCTGGATGGAGCGGACCAGGCCTTCCGGCGTCCAGCGGCGCACATCGCGCTGGGCCTGTTCCACCAGCCAGGGCTGCATTCCCAGCTCGCGGGCGATCTGTGCCGGGGATCCATGTGCCCCGGCGACCTTTGCAACGGTCCGCAGCTTGGCTGCCAGCGCCGCCACGATGGGTACCGGGTCAGCCCCGGTGGCGAGGGCGTGACGGAGGGTGGAAAGCGCCACCGGACCGTTCCCGGCCATGGCGGCGTCCGCCACCTTGAAAGCAGTGGCCTCGATCCGGCCGCCATAGTACCGGTCCACCACGTCCGGAGTCACGGCACCCGGGGCATCCGCGATCAGCTGGCTGCAGGCCGCCGCCAGTTCCGAAAGGTTGGCCCCGACAGCGTTGACCAGAGCCTGCACGGCGTCGGAATTGATCTTCCGTCCCGCGGTCCTGAATTCAGTGGAAACAAACGCCGCCTTATCAGCGTCCTTCTTCAACGGCTGGCAGTCCACCACCGGCCAGCCGCCGCTCTTTACCGCGTCGAGGAGCTTCTTGCCACGGACTCCCCCGGAGTGCCTCAGGACCAGGACTGCGTCCGGCTCAGGATGGGCGAGGTAGGCGAGGGCGTCGGCCAGGAACGCATCGTTCATCGCTTCAACGCCTTCGACTTCAATCAGTTTCCGCTCGCCGAACAGCGAGGGGCTGACGTTCATGGCCAGCGCCCCCGGTTCGTAGATGCCGGCCGTCAGGTGGCTTATTTCAACGTCGGGGAAGGCTGCCCGAACCTGTGAGCGGATGTGGTCCATGGCGCGGATCCCCAGGTATTCCTCGGGACCGCCCACCAGCACGACTTCAGCGGGGGTCACGTCCCGCCAGGAGGCGGTGTTCGTCGCCTGCGCTTTGGTTCGTGTGCCTGGGGCAGCGGCCATGGTGGGTTCCTCCCGGAAATTCTGGTGCAGTGTCTAAGCCTGCCATGGCGGGGGGCCCGCTCCAAGCCGCGGGTGGCGTTCGCGGGCGCACCTCGCTCGCCGGACCGCTCCCGCTCCCTACGTACCTGCCGCGAGCTTCATCTTCCCGTCGCATACCGGGTAGCCTGTGCAGCCAAAAAACTGACCGTATCGTCCTTTGCGTTCCTTCATGGTGCGCTTCAAGCATTTCGGGCAGACCACTGGTGTGATGTCATCTCCTGTGGCAGATCTGATCTTAACCGCGCTGTCTCTGACCAGTTCGAGGAGGAATGGCGATTCTCCACCGCTGCGGGTGACAAGGAGCGCGGAACGGCGTGCACGTGTCAGCGCGACATAGAACAGGCGCCGTTCCTCGGCATACGGGTAAAGGTCGGGTACCGCCATGGCCAGCTGCATGACCGGATCGTCTTCAATAGTGCTGGGAAAGCCCCTCCTCTCAAGGCCGAGAACGACGACGTAGTCCGCTTCCTTCCCCTTCGAGGCGTGCACCGTGTTGAACTCAACGGAAAGGTTGGCATACCTGGCGCTCAGGGCTGAGGTTACATCGTCCTTGGAACGGGCATACCGGCCAAGGAGCAGGGCGGTCGCCGGTGCCGTGAGACCTGCGTCAAGCCCCATGAGGTGTCGCTGAACGGCCAGTCCATATTGGCCCCGATCCCGCACGCTGACCGCGAGCACTGATTCCTCAGTATCCGGAGCCGAAGATTGGACGTTCTTAAGAATCTGAGCCGGGTTCTTCATCACGAACCCGCTTGCGACATCACACAGGGACTGCGGGGACCGGAAGGTGCGGTCCAGCCGGATCGTCGATGCCGAGCCGAACCAGTCATCGAAACATGTCATCACGCTCAGGTCTGAGCCTGCGAACCGGTTGATGGACTGCCAGTCGTCGCCCACCGCATACAGGTAGGTCCCAGAGGTCTTTAGCAGTGCCCGCACAAGCGCCGCGCGCGCAGCACTCGTGTCTTGCATCTCGTCGACCATGACGAGCCGGTAGGAACTCGTCCACTGGCCCGACTCGACGTGATCTGTAGCGAGATTCAGCATGTCCTCGAAATCAATCTGGCCAGCTGCACGGAGTCGCCGGTCCCATTCAGCAACGACCGCCGAGAACAGACGGACGAAGAGCCTGTTCCGCAAGGCGTGGCCGGCGCGCTGCAGCAGCACATCGGGAGCGAGGTGGTTGCCCTTCGCATGGACCATGAACGAGCGCATCAGTTTCACCATGGCCGCATCGCTGATCGGAGGCTCCCCTGCAGCCTCCCGGTAGGGGTCTTCATTGAGCTGGATTCCATGCCTGCGGAGTTCCTTCTCAAGATGATCGAATCCGGACCCACCCCTGATTGTTGCTGACGTCGTCTCGATCAACCGCGTACTGAAACGCGTGTGTGTCTGACGCCGCCACTGCAAGCTCTCCGCATACCCGTCGAAGTGGGGCGGCGGGTTGCCGTCGGGCCCGAGCGCCCAGTGCTCATGCCAAACGTCAATGTCCGGATAGTAGAAGTCCGGCTGGTACTGCCGGTGATGCGCGTCGGCGACGTCGTGCGCATACGGCCGCTCATACTCGTACCGGACGCCGTTGAGGAAAAGCCAGTTGGCGACCATCACCTCTTCCTGGCTCTTCACGACCTCGCCGGCCAGGGTCTCGAAGCCGAGCGTGCCCGTGCGCCGGTCCACCTTGTCGGATTCGGTTTCGTCTCCGAAGTCGGGCAGCTGCCTGCCGAAGACAAGCCGGAAAAGGTCCCAATCCCGGCGGAAGGCCGCGTCCTGGTCGCGGAGGACGTCCACGATCCTGGCAAGCCGCCCGATCCCGTTGTCGGTGGCGAGGTCGTCGGGAAGCGAAGGCTTGCGGCCCGTCGCCTCACCGATGATGCGCAGCCCGAAGGCATGGAACGTGCTTGACACCACCCCGGCACCATCATTGCCCAGGCGGGAGACGAGCCGGTCCGTAAGTTCACCGGCTGCTTTCTTGTTGAACGCGAGAGCGAGGATCCCGGCCGGCTCTGCGATGCCGCGCCGGATCGCGTAGCCGGCGCGTGCCACCATCGTGGAGGTCTTACCGGAGCCCGCGGCCGCGATCACACGCACCCGGTTATCAAAACAGACCGTTGCCATCGTCTGCTCCTCCGTCAAGGGCGATTTCTCAACAGTCCGGAAGAAGTCCGCCAGTTCGTTTTTCTCCCATTCGAAGAAAGTCGCGTTCCGTTGGGCAGCCCAGCCCGGCAAGTCAATGGTGCGGGAAGCCTCGACTGCGGCACGTTGGTCCTCACGTTTCCCCAGAGGAAATCCGGAGAGCCTCGGATCGCTGGCAGCAGCCACCCAAAGGGCGACATCTGGACGGACGAGCTCGAGCGCGGCCATGGTGTCCTGGTCCGCCCACCTGGGACGGTCCATCACGTCCTGCACTTGGGACCACCACAGGCGGGCCCCCTCACCCTGCTTCTCCGCAGCCAAGACGAGAGCAGCGAGATGCCGCCGTTCCTCAACCTGCAAACGGTAGGCGGCTTCGACCTCCCGCACCGCACGACGGGAGAGACCATCGAGAACCAGCTCCGCGCCCTGAGCCGTCGCGATGACGATCCGCTTCGAATCCTGGTGAGCGTGGAGACCGACGAGGTCCAGCACATCGGCGTCCACGTCCCGTCGAATCCCGCGGACCTGCAGTCTGCCTTCGCGGAGCGACAGGACCCATGGCCCCGTTCCCCTGAGGGCGCGCGCCCACCAGCCAGGCTTCCATTCCGTCATTTTTCCCCGCCCCAGAAAATGCCCAATAACCAGCCCCGTTGGCCGGTTTCCACGCTATCAGTTGGCAATTGCCGGCATCGCGGAGTGCGCCGGCGTTTCCGGGTACTTGGATTCGCCGTCGTCATTGACCAGGCAGGCTGGCTGGTGGTCCTACGCCACCGGCGCTGTCGCGGTCGTCGGTGCATCCACCGTTCGGGAAGTTCCAGCAGCGCCTCCGTCCGTGCGTGCAGTGCCAGGACCAGGCGGAGCACTTGGCGCGGCCGGACGGCAAGCCAGACGCCGGCCAGTGTCAGCACAGAGAACAGCACCATGGTGGCCAGGCCGAATATTCCTTCCGGCCAGGGCAGCGAAGCGCCGGGTAGCCCTGCGCTCATCCGCGCCGTTCCGGCCACACCGGCGCTGAAAGTACCGGCCACCGCAATCAGCATGGTGGCTGCCCAGGGCGCCACCGCCAGCAACGGCACGGCGGCCGTGCCCAGGAGCGTCACCGGCGCTACCAGCGGTGCGGCGAGGATATTCGCCAGCAGCGAGTAGGTGGAGAACTGCGGCTGCAGGAGCACGATGACAGGGCCGCACAGCAGTTGAGCGGACAACGGTACCGCCCAGGCGGCTGCAGCCCAGCGCGGAACCACTGCCGGGGTCCAGTCGATCATCCTGCGGCCCAGCACAATGATGCCCAGTGTTGCCAGGACGGAAAGCAGGAAGCCGAAGCTGGTTCCCAGGCCCGGGTCAAGCAACAGCAGTCCGATCACGGCGAGGCAGAGGAAGCTGAGCCCGCGGCCCGAGCGTCCGCCGGCCAGCGACGCCAGCGCAATCGAGCCCATCAACGCGGCCCTCAGCACGCTGGCGTCGGGGCCCACCAGCACCACGAACATTCCCAGGCCGGCCAGCGCCAGCCCGGCCGCAGGAATCCGGGGCAATCGCAGGCTCCGTGCCAGCACCAGCAGGGCACCCAGGACCAGGCTGCAGTTCGCCCCGCTCACAGCAGTCAGGTGCGTCATGCCGACCGCCTTCATGGACGCATTGAGCCCTTCGTCCAACGCACTCGTGTCACCGGTGACCATGCCTGGCAGGAGGCCGGCCGGATCGTCGGCAAGAAAAGCCGCAGCTGACACGTACCGCCCACGCAGATCCCTGGCTACGACTTCCCAACCCCTGGCACCGCCGCCGAGGTTCCCGATTCCTGCGGCGCCGGGCGGCAGCGACGCTGCGAGGACCGCGGCTTCCTCCTGGCCGGGATCCGCAGGCTTCAGTTTGCCTGCGGTGCGGACCACCTGCCCGGGCACCAGGTTTCCCCAGCCGCTTCCGCCCATCACCACCAGCCGTGCGCTGGTGCTGATGATCTGGCCGCTGACAGTGACCTCCTGGGTCTTCGCAGGCACCGACCAGCGGCCGGACGGCCCCGCAGCCCCCGGGAGCGCCATGGCCCGCGGTGAGCCGGTCACTTCGATGACCGCCACCACGGACAGGCCGGATGCAACTGCCTCTGCAAAAGGACCGTCAGTGCGCTGCGCCGAAGAAACCGCAGAGTGGGAGGCTGTTGCCGCGGCAAGCATCAGGGCGATGGCGGTGGTCAGCGAAAAGCTGCGCCGGCCTGCAGCCAGCCTCCTGCCACGGGCGGCCCGGCACACCAGGAAAGCTGCCACGAGCAAGGAACAGCAGCACACCCCCAACAACACCATCGGGCTGAACCAGACGCCGGCCACGGCAGCACCCCAGATGAGCAGCGCAGGAAGTGCGAGCCTGACGTCGGTCCTCCGCCGCGGAACATCGCTGGGGGCAATCCGCTCCTGGCCACGCAGCTTCTTCCCGACGTGCTCCCCCAGCCAGGCAGCGCCTGGTTTGCCGCCGCCTGGCCTCCGCACGCTGCTGCCCATGCCGGGATGCGGGCTGTTCGCCAGGCCCGGTTTGATGGCGGGCCCGGGTGTGCCCTGCCTGCCGCCTTCGGAGCCGGCGGGAGCGTTCTGGCCCTGCACTGCCGAGTCGACGAAGCGGCTCCACGGGCTGCGGGCGGCCATCTAGATGCCCACCAGGGGCAGGAGCGTTTCGAGCATCTTCGCGCCCACGCCGTCCACGGCGTCGAGCTCCTCGACAGCCTTGAAGGGGCCATGTTCCTTGCGCCAGTCCACGATCCGCTGGGCCAGGACCGGCCCCACCTTCGGCAGGGCGTCCAGTTCTTCGATGCCTGCAGTGTTCAGATTGACCTTCCCTTCCCGGGGGACACCACTCCCGCCGTCACCGCCGGACGGCTGTGCACCTGGCCCGGACTGGCCGGTGGGGACTTGTTCGCCTGCCTGGGGCACGTAGAGCTTTTCCCCGTCGGTGAGCACGGCTGCCAGGTTGAGCCTGTTGAGGTCCGCTGCCGCCGTTCCGCCGCCCGCGGCTGCGACGGCCTGGTGCACCCTGCTTCCGGCCGGTAACTGCACCACGCCCGGCGTGACGACGGCGCCGGCCACGTGGATGATCACGACGCCGGGCATGCCACCTGCACCGGGCGGATCCGGCCCCTCCGGCTCATTGTCCGGGAGAGCCCCTGGGTCCGCGGATCCGCTGTCCTGGGTTGAGATGTCACTCAGCGGCACCACCTCTGGCTTCCCGGCACCTACCTGCCACCAGAACCAGGCACCGGCCAGGACCGCCAATGCCCCGATAAGTAGTGCTGCCCGGAATCCAATCCGCCACCGCAGGGATGGTCCGGTTTTCCCCGTGCCGTTCCCGGCCTCACCACCAACGCCTGGGTCCGGGCCGTCAGCACTAAGGTGCGTTCCGCCGTCGTACTCGAACGGCTCACCGCTGCCACCGGTCAGAAGGAGGCTGCCTCCGAGCGTTGACTGCAGCCGGTCCCGGGCATGACGGGCCTCCTGGCGTGCAGCTCCAGCGTCCCGGCGTGACATGATCCCCACGCTAGGGAACTGCCGCCCCCGGTAACAGGACGGAGCCGCCCTATGTGGAAACCGCCGGTGGAACAGTTAGCTGGCCACCGCCGGCGGGGCAATTTCCGCGGCCGCCGGGCCGCTCTCCCCCACAATCACGGCAAGCACTCCCAGCCCGGCGTGCGCAGCCAGGACCGCGGGCAGGGAACTGATCTGGGCGCGCGGGCACCCCGGCAGGGCAGCGGCAAGCCGGTCGGCCAGGGCCTCCGCCTCTTCCGGGTTGCCAAAATGGTGAACGGCGAGGCGGGCCTGGCCTTCAGGACGGGACGCTGCATCCGCCGCGGCGATCTCCTCAAGCCGGGCCACCGCTTTGGCAGCGGACCTGACCTTTTCCAACGGGATGATCTTGCCGTCGTCGACGGCCAGGATGGGCTTGATGGCGAACATGGTCCCCAGCAGCGAAGCGGCTGCGCCGATCCGCCCTCCGCGCCGGAGCTGCTCAAGGCTGGGGACGTAAAAATAGACCTTGGTCCGCGCCAACTGCTCCGCCGCTACGGCGCGGACCGCTGGGGCGTCGAGACCGGCCTCCGCGGCCAGAACGGCACTCTGCACGCCCATGCCCAGCGCCATCCCCACCGTGGCCGAGTCAAGGATTTCCACAGGGATACCAACGCGGCCCGCCGCCAGCCGGGCGGCATCCGCGGTGCCGGAGAGGCCGCCGGAAATGTGGATCGACACCACGCCCTCGTAGCCATGGCGTTCCGCTGCCAGAAAGGCCTGTTCGAACTGGCCGGGCGATGGGCGGGACGTCTTGACCGACTTTCCGGCCGCCATCGCCAGCGCAATGATCCCGGTGATGTCGTCTTCACCCTCGCCATAGATTTCTGCACCCACCATGACCGGCATGGGAATGACCGTCAGCCGGCCATCAGCGGTACAGGCGTGCACCCAGTCAGCCGGCAGAGCCGAGGCCGAGTCCGTCACCACTGCCGTACGGACGACGGCGGGAGCTTCTGCAGGTGCAGCACCGGTACGCGCCGTGTGCCGTAGGCCGGCAAGGCGCTCCCGGACCCATAGCCAGGCAGCTGCGTCGCGGTCGGGCAAGTTGGCCTCCTGGATCGAAGCCGGCCACCGGGTGGATCCGGTGGCCGGTACACAGCCCTGCCTTCGTATCAGGCCGGGACGATGTTGACCAGTTTAGGCGCACGCACGATCACCGTGCGGATACCGCGGCCGTCGAGGGCCCGCTGGACGTTTTCGCTGGCCAGCGCCAGTTCGCGCAGCTCGTCCTCGCCGATCTCCGGGGAGACCTCCAGGCGGTCGCGGACCTTGCCCTGGACCTGGACGACGGCGGTCACGGTGTCCTGCACCAGGAGCGCGTCGTCGTGGGCCGGCCACCCTGCGTTCGCCACGGAGGCCGGGTGGCCCAGGACGTTCCACATGTCCTCCGCCGTGTATGGCGCGAACAGGCTGAGGATGACGGCGACCGCTTCGGCGGCTTCCCGGACGGCGGGATCAGACCCGCCGGCGCCGGAATCGATGGTCTTCCGCGTGGCGTTGACCAGCTCCATCAGCTTGGCCACCACCACGTTGAACTTGTTGGTGTCCAGCAGCGCGGCGGCATCAGCGATGATGCGGTGGGTGACGGAGCGCAGGGCGCGGTCGCCGGCCGATGGGTCAACCCCGGCGGCGCTGGTAACGTCCTGGGCCAGCCGCCAGGCGCGGGCCAGGAACTTCGCAGAGCCCGACGGCGAAACGTCCGCCCAGTCGACGTCGTCCTCCGGCGGGGACGCGAAGATCATGGTCAGTCGGACAGCGTCCACACCGAACTTGTCCAGCTGCTCACCCAGGTCAACACCATTGCCCAGCGACTTGGACATGGCCTTGCCGCCGTTGAGGACCTGGCCCTGGTTGAGGAGGGCGCTGAAGGGTTCGTCGGCCTCGATCATGCCCAGGTCATGGATGACCTTGGTGAAGAAGCGCGCGTACAGCAGGTGCAGGATGGCGTGCTCCACACCGCCGACGTACTGCCCCACCGGCATCCAGTCGTTGATCTTCTCGGGATCGAACGGACCTTCTGTGTACTCAGGCGAGACGAACCGCAGGAAGTACCAGGACGAGTCCACGAACGTGTCCATCGTGTCGGTGTCGCGCTTGGCCGGCCCATGGCAGTTGGGGCACTCAACGTTGACCCAGGCCTCTGCCGCAGCCAGCGGCGACGTGCCCTTCGGGGACAGGTCCTCGCCGCGAAGGTCTGAGGGGAGGGTAACGGGCAGCTGTTCGTCAGGGACGGGGACCTCGCCGCAGGACGGGCAGTGGATGATGGGGATGGGGGTCCCCCAGAACCGCTGGCGGCTGAGCAGCCAGTCGCGCAGGCGGAAGTTGACGAATTTCTCGCCGGTGCCCTGTTGCTCGAGCATCTCGATCGCAGCGGGAATGGCGTCGGTCTTCGGCAGGCCGTCCAGGACGCCTGAATTGATCAGGGTGCCCTCCCCCGAGGTGGCTTTGCCGGAAACAGCCGGATCTTCCTCTCCGGTGTCCAGCACCGCCCGGACAGGCAGATCAAACGTCCTGGCAAAGTCAAGGTCACGCTGATCGTGCGCCGGGACGGCCATGATTGCGCCGGTGCCGTAATCGGCCAGCACATAATCGGCTGCCCAGACGGGGAGTTTCTCGCCGTTCAGCGGGTTGACGGCGTACCGTCCGGTGAAGACGCCGGTCTTTTCCCGCTCCGTGGACTGGCGTTCGATTTCGGTGAGCGCCTTGACCTTTTCACGGTAGGCGTCGAGGGCATCGGCGTGTTCCGCTGTCACCAGTTCGACGGCCAGCGGCGCGTCTGCAGCGACGACGAAGAAGGTGGCGCCGTACAGGGTGTCCGGCCGGGTGGTGAAGACGGTGACGTCCTTGGCGGGCTTGCCGCCGTCGGCCTCGATCACGAAGTTGACGTGGGCTCCCTCAGAGCGGCCGATCCAGTTTTTCTGCATCGCCAGCACGCGCTCGGGCCAGTGGCCGCGGAGCTCGTCCATGTCATCGAGCAGCCGGTCTGCGTACTCGGTGATTTTGAAGTACCACTGGTTGAGGGACTTCTTGGTGACGGGCGTGCCGCAGCGTTCACAGGCACCGTTGACCACCTGTTCGTTGGCCAGCACGGTCTGGTCCTTGGGGCACCAGTTGACCGGGGAATCCTTCCGGTAGGCAAGGCCGCGCTCGTAGAAGCGTTTGAACAGCCACTGCGTCCAGCGGTAGTACCCGGGATCGGACGTGTGGAGCCGGCGTGACCAGTCGGCGGAAATCGCATAGCGCTTGAACGACGCCGCCTGGGTGTCGATGTTGGCGTAGGTCCACTCGCTCGGGTGCGCGTTCCGTTTGATGGCGGCATTCTCCGCGGGCAGGCCAAAGGAATCCCAGCCGATCGGGTGCAGGACGTCGAAGCCCTTCTGCCGCAGGTAGCGCGCCACGACATCGCCCATGGCGAAAGCTTCGGCGTGCCCCATGTGGAGGTCGCCGGACGGGTACGGGAACATGTCCAGCACGTAGCGGCGCTCGCGGGAGCCGTCGTCGACAGGCGTGAAGACCTTGAGGTCCTCCCATACCTGCGGCCATTTGGCTTCCATCGCCGCGAAGCTGTACGCCCCCTCTTCGGGGGATTCCGACGTCGCTGCTGCTGTTCCGGTGTCTGTCTCCGGCTGAACGCTCACTGCTGCCCTCTTCTGTTCAGTGGTGGCATCGGTGCTGCCACCACGGTCTGATCCTCCTGCCGTCCGGCCGCAAACCGGCCCGGACACACAAAAGCCCCTCGCCATGGAGGGGCTGCCGCACGGCCATCCGTAGGTCTTCGGATACCGGGCGGCTAGCTAAGCTGAAGGATCGCACGCATAGGTCTACTTTAGCGCACCCACCGCACGCGGACAGCTGCGTGCCCTAGGCCGTGATGGAGCCTGCGGCTAGACTGAAATTCCCCCATCGCTTTGCCTGATCGGGATGGAGACTCCCGTGCGTGAAGACGTCCCGTTCCCCCGCCTTGGTGATCCTGCGGCACAATCGCGGGAGGCTGTCGGCACCAAAGCAGCGGCCCTTTCAGCGCTCAGCGCGGCAGGTTTTCCGGTACCGGCAGGTTTTGTCGTCACCCAGGCCGCACTGCAGGACAACCCAGCGGGCACGACTCTGGCTGAGCGCCTGCGGAAGGCGGCGTCCACCGCCGGCCCCGGCCCCTTCGCCGTCAGGTCCTCAGCCGCCGCGGAAGATCTGCCGGACGCATCGTTTGCCGGAATGTATGAGTCATACCTGCGGGTGGAGATCGAGGACCTCTCCGCCGCCATTGAGGGTTGCTTTCGGTCGGCAGAGACTGACCGCGTCAGGGCATACCAGGCCTCGGTCGCCAGGAGGGAAACAGCAGAAGCGGCCGGGCCGGCGGACCCATCAGCGCCGGCAGCACCGCCAGGCCCGGCCATGGCCGTCCTGGTCCAGCAGATGGTGGAGCCCGCCGCCGCAGGTGTTGCCTTCACTGCCAGCCCCCTGACCGGCGCCCGGGACGAGATCGTCATTTCGGCGGTGTCAGGATTGGGCGAAAAACTGGTGTCCGGCGTATCAACCGGAGAGGAATGGACGGTCCGCCACGGCCGGCCGCACCGCACCCAAGGCGCTGGCTCTGTCCTGACGGAGCCAAGCGCCTTGGGTGCGGTGCGGCCGTTGCGGCGCGGGTGGCAGTTCATTTCGGCTGCCCACAGGACATCGAGTGGGCGGTGGACGACGCCGGCAACGTCCTGATTCTCCAGGCCCGCCCGATGACAGCACTGCCGGATCCCGTCAGCTGGGAGCCGCCCGGGAAGGGCCCCTGGCTCCGGAACTTCCGCCTCGGTGAATGGCTTCCTGAACCCGTCACACCGTTATTCATGGACTGGGCGATTCCCCGGATCGATGCTGCCTACAACGCCGCCGTCCGCAGGTTTGTTGGCGTTGAAGTGCCGATGCGGAACGGTGTGATCAATGGCTGGTACTACGTTTCCCCGCCGAGCCCGCGGCGCCTTCCGCAGGTGTTGTTCGGAGGGCCGCCACGGGCCGTGGCCTACTTCTACAACTCGGTGTTCCGCCCCATGTTCGATCCCGCCGGTGCGGACAGGACGGTGCTGCGGGACCTGGAAGACGAGTGGCGAAGGGACTGCCTGCCCGCCTACCGGGCTGTCGCGGCTACTCCCTTGGACGCCTTGGGTTCGGCGACCGGGACCGAGCTCATCGGCCTGGTGGACCAGGTGACGAAAATTGCCGGCGAATATCTGTGGTTCTTTTCGGTCACGGGTGGCGGCGCCTGGAAGATGGAAGTGGCGCTGGCCCGGTTCTGGCGCCGGCATCTGGCGGGGCCCCTCGCCGGCAGTGCCTCCTCCAATGCGCAGCCCGGGCAGGCCCCGGGCTACCAGACGTTGCTGGGCGGCCTCGCCCCGGCGCTGCCCGGCGCCGTTCCGCATGCGGTGTACAGCCTGGACTGGTACCACCCGACGGCGGGCGAGGAAAGCCAACACCAGGTCAGGCCCGGCACCCTTCAGGAGACAGTCCACCGCCCGGCTGGAACTGCGGTGGACCGCCGGCGGAAGGCAGAGGCACAATGCCGTGCCGTGCTTCAGGGCACGAGGCAACTGCACAGGTTCGACGCCCTCCTCAGCCTTGCCCAGCACTATGCCGTGCTCCGCGAGGAACAGGTCCGGGATTTTACGCTTGGCTGGCCGTTGCTGCGCCGCTGCACGGGCGAACTCGGCGCCCGCCTCCACAACCGTGGGACCATCGAAGCTCCTGAGGACATCTATTTCCTCACGTTCGACGCCTTGGGTGTGGACGCGCCGCGGCAACAGGACCATGTGGACCGGCGGCGCAGGGAGTGGACCCAGCAGCGGAAACTTGCTGCGCCACTGTCAGCAGGGAAGATGCCCCCGCTGGTGGGCAACGCATTCGACCGTCTGGCCAACCTGGCACGCAGCAGCCGGGACCATCCGGAAGGTGCCTTGGTGGGACACCCGGCCAGCCCTGGCCGGGTCCAGGGCAGGGTCCGGGTGGTGGACGGCCCCGAGGACTTTCCGCAGTTCCAACCCGGCGAGGTCCTGGTGGCGAAAGCGACCGCGCCCGCCTGGACACCCCTGTTTGCCCACGCAGCAGCGGTGGTGACTGACGGGGGAAACCTGGCCGCCCACGCTTCCCTCGTTGCCCGCGAATACGGAATCCCCGCCGTCGTAGGCACCGGAAATGCCACCCACCGCCTCCACACGGGCCAACTGGTCACCGTGGATGGCAACGCCGGCACGGTGATAACGCACGAGGGCTAAAGCACGTCCTCGTCGACCCAATCCATGGACTTGGTGACCGCCTTCTTCCATAGGCGCAGCTGGCGGTCACGTTCTGCACCGTCCATCCGGGGTTCCCACCGCTTGTCCTCGGACCAGTTCGCCGAGAGTTCGCCAAGGTCCTTCCAGAAGCCGACGGCGAGGCCGGCGGCGTAGGCGGCTCCCAGCGCCGTCGTCTCAATCACGGTGGGCCGGATCACCGGGACGCCCAGGATGTCGGCCTGGAACTGCATCAGCGCATCGTTGGCCACCATGCCGCCGTCGACCTTCAATTCTGTCAGCGGCACGCCGGCGTCCGCGTTGACGGCGTCGAGCACCTCGCGGGCCTGGAAAGCAGTGGCCTCCAGGGCAGCCCGGGCGATGTGGTTCTTG
>NZ_QAIQ01000137.1 GCF_003061105.1 Arthrobacter sp. HMWF013 | reverse complement strand
CGCGTCACTGGCCCGCGCCGGAGTGCCGGCCGAACTCCATGTGTTCCCGCACGGACGCCATGGCATTGGCCTTGCCGCGGACGTTCCCGGGCCGGACCAGTGGACAGCGCTGTGCGCGGCCTGGCTCGACCGGATGGGGTGGGTTCAGGAGCCCGCCGCAGGCAGCGCCGTCAGCCCTTAGAGTTTCCCCCATGCCGGAGAACAAACTGCCCGCCGCGGAAGCGCCCAACGCTGACGTGCTGGACGCAGTCCGGGCTGAACTGTTGGCACGGGCGGACCCGGTGCGTGCGTCCGGTGTCCAGGCGTATATGAAGTCCAGCCTGCCCTCCCGCGGCGTCAGGGTGCCGGAAGTGAGGCAACTGGTCCTCGCCGCTGCCGCTGCCCATCCGTTCGCGTCCGCCGGCCAGCTCCGCTCCACGGTGCTCGAACTCTGGCGTACGGCCTCAGCCAGGGAGGAGCGGTACGCGGCGATCGACCTCACAGGGCTTCGAATGGTGGCCGGTGATCCCCTGATGCTCCCCATCTACGAAGAAATCATCCGTACCGGAGCCTGGTGGGATTTCGTGGACGGCGTAGCGCACCGCCTGTACGGGCTGCTGGAGTCCCACCGTCCCCTGATGACCGCGGTATTGCTCAACTGGAGCAGGGACGCGGATTTCTGGATCCGGCGGGCCTCGATCACATCCCAGCTGAAGGCCAAAGCCCGCACCGACAGGGACATGTTACGGGCTGTCATCGAACCAAACCTGGCCGACCCGGAGTTCTTCATCCGGAAGGCGATCGGCTGGGCCTTACGCGAATACGCCAAAACCGATCCCGAGTGGGTCCGCGGCTTCGTCTCAGAGCTCGGCACGCAGCTGAGTCCGCTGTCCCGGAAGGAAGCACTCCGGAACCTGCCGGATTCTCCTGCCCGCTCCATGGAAGGCTGACTGGATGCCTCGATTGCCCGCGTCAGCGCAATGTCCCGGACCTCGGGCGCGGGGGACGGGCCGGGGCGGGCCAGGCCTCGAGCCGGTTGGCGGCGCGGGCCCCGGCCAGCGCCAATATCACCCCGCCGAAGGCAGTCACTATGAGCCCGTACACCAGGGCCATCGGCGGTGGTCCCGAGAC
>NZ_QAIQ01000011.1 GCF_003061105.1 Arthrobacter sp. HMWF013 | reverse complement strand
TCCTTGGCGTCCATGATGCGGTAGGCATACCCCTGCTCGGCCAGGAAACGCTGCCTTTTGGCGGCGAAATCCTGGTCCAGGGTGTCCCTGGCAACCAGGGAGTAGAAGCGGGCAGCCCGGCCGTCTTTCTTGGGCCGCAGCAGCCTGCCCAGGCGCTGGGCCTCTTCCTGGCGGGATCCGAAGGAGCCGGACACCTGGATGGCCACTGCGGCCTCAGGCAGGTCGATGGAGAAGTTGGCCACCTTGGAAACCACCAGGGTCTGCACTTCCCCGGCGCGGAACGCATCGAACAGCCGCTGGCGTTCCTTCACGGAGGTGTCCCCTTTGATCACGGGAGCCTGCAGGCGCTCGCCGATTTCGTCCAGCTGGTCGATGTACTGCCCGATCACCAGCAGCTGTTCGCCCTGGTGCCTGGCCACGAGCTGTTCCACCACCAGGGTCTTGGACTCTGACGTGGAGCAGAGGCGGTATTTGTCCGCGTCCTCGGCCATCGCGTAGGCCACCCGTTCGTCACGGGGCAGGTCGATGCGGACCTCGACGCAGTCCGCCGGGGCGATGTAGCCCTGGGATTCGATGTCCTTCCAGGGCGCATCGTAGCGTTTGGGCCCGATGAGGCTGAAGACCTCGCCTTCGCGGCCGTCCTCGCGCACGAGGGTTGCGGTCAGGCCCAGCCGGCGCCGCGCCTGGAGATCGGCGGTCATCCGGAAGATCGGTGCAGGCAGGAGATGGACCTCGTCGTAGATGATCAGGCCCCAGTCGTGGCCGTCCACCAGTTCCAGGTGCGTGTACAGCCCGCCGCGCCTGGTGGTCAGGACCTGGTAGGTGGCGATGGTCACCGGCCGCACCTCCTTGAGCGACCCGGAGTACTCACCGATTTCATCCTCGGTCAGGGAGGTGCGCTTGAGCAGTTCATCCTTCCACTGCCGGGCGGCAACGGTGTTGGTGACCAGGATCAGGGTGGTGGTGGAGCTGGCGGCCATGGCCGCTGCACCCACGATGGTTTTTCCCGCGCCGCAGGGCAGCACCACAACACCGCTGCCGCCGGCGCGGAAGTTGTCAGCGGCGAGCTGCTGGTAGGGGCGCAGCTTCCAGCCGTCTTCCTGCAGGGCGATCAGGTGCGGGGTGCCGTCAACGTAGCCGGCCAGGTCCTCGGCAGGCCAGCCGATCTTCAGGAGCTGCTGCTTGAGCTGGCCGCGCTGGGAAGAATGGACCACCACTGTTTCGCCGTTGATCCGCGGGCCGAGCAGCGGCTGGATCTTTTTGGCACGGATCACTTCCTCGAGCACCGGGTAGTCGTCCGTGCGCATGACCAGACCGTGCTGGGGGTCCTGCTCCAGCCGCAGCCGCCCGTACCGGGACATGGTCTCCTCGACGTCGATCAGCAGCGAATGCGGAACCGGGAACCTGGAGTATTTGAGCAGTGTGTCAAGGACCCTTTCGGCGTCCAGGCCGGCGGCGCGGGCGTTCCACAGGCCCAGGGGGGTCAGCCGGTAGCTGTGCATGTGCTCCGGCGCACGTTCCAGCTCCGCGAAGGGGGCAATGGCGTGCCGGGCCTCCGTAGCGAGTTCATGGTCCACTTCAAGCAGGATGGTCTTGTCACTCTGGACGATCAACGGGCCGTCGTTCACGCGCGGGATTCCTTCACTGGCGCAGGTCCTCTGCGCCCTCAATATCGATGATGCGATGGATGGACAGGACCCGCTCGGTGTCCTTGGCGGGATCGAACACCCTGACGCGTCCGCCGCTTACGGAAAGGGGAACAACGATCTCAAGGTTGGCATTCCCGGAACTGTCCACCACGTTCATGCTGACCCGCTGCTTGAGCCGGATGGCCCGTTGCAGGGTCTCCAGCCCCAGCTGGGTTGCCGCCTCGCCCGACGCCGGACCCGTTCCCGGCGCCGTACCGTTCCGGCTTCCGCCCGCGCTGGCCCGTACCTGCCGGAGGACAGCCAGCTGGGCGTCGACGTCGGCCTCTGCGGGAGCGTTCCGCGGCGCGGTGTAGACGGGGCGGGCACCGCCTGGGGCGCTCCCGTTGGTCCGGCGCAGCCGGATCACGGAAGGTTCGGATTCCTCCACCGACGGCGAGAGCCCCAGCCCCCGCAGGATCTGGGCAGTTTCACGCGGCGTGGCGGAGGAGATCAGGACGGTGGGTGCGATCCGCGACAACGCCAGGCCGGCTGCCTTGGATTCAGCCGCCAGCTCCAGAACGGTTGTTTCGTCGCTTTGGATGAAACTGGCGGCAGCGCCCACCCGGAGCCGCCCGTGCCGGGATGCCGTGTCCTCCACCAGGTAGGCGAGCGGCTGAGGCACGGCTGTTGCTGAATGCTCGCCCAGGAAGTCCAGCAGGGACGACGCGTCATGGCCGGCATCCAGTGCCCGTCTGATGGAGGCCGGCGAGAACCGGTAGATGGTGGCGGGCCCCTGGCCTTCGGCGTCCGCCATGAGCAGGAGCTTTTCGCTCAGTTCCGGCGCCAGGTAGCCCGGTGCCACCGCCGTGAGGTCGGCCTGGAGCAGGACGTGGTTCAGGGCGGCGGGAAGGTGCTCACCAAGGATGGCGAGGGCGTCGTCCGGCCGGTCCATCGCAATGGCGCTTCCGAGCTGGCTCAAAGCACCGGAGCCGATAAGGCCAAGCAGTTCCGCCTCTGCCAGGACCCCCTTGATCATGGAGCTGAACCGGCGGGCCATCCGTGGCTGCGCCCATTCGGCCCGCTGCAGCACTGCTGCTGCGTCCAGGACCGGCGCTGTGCCGTCCTCGGCAGCTGCCTCGGCCGTCAGTTCGCTGAGGATTTCCAGAATCCGTTTCCGGACCACCGGGGCGTCCGGCCGCTGCGCCTCGGCTGAGAGGGCATTGACGGTGCTGCCCGCCAGCGTCCGGTGGACGGCGGCCACCCCGGGACCGTTCACCGGCAGACCCACCAGCGATGGCACCCGCTCACTCGCGAGCCAGGCGTTGACAAGCCACAGCCATTGTTCCTGCCGGGGGAGCGCCAGCCATTCCAGCTGCGGTGGCTGAACCCAGGCGGAGGAGTCCACATCCAGGCGCAGCAGGCCGGACAGGGCGCTGAGCTCCAGCAGCAGGCCTGCGAGGTTCTGGTCCAGGCGGAGCACCTCGGCGACCCGCTTCATCTCCCGGACTCCAACCCCGCCGCTGCGCAGCGTCGCCAGCGGCTGTTCCTTGACCGCATGGAGGAGCTCGCCCACCAGCCGCAAGGTCTCCGCGATGGCACCGAGGGCCGCGTTGCGTCGGAGCGCCGCGGTGGTGGTGCCCAGCTCCGGGACCGGCGGCGAGAGCGTGAAATCAGTGATGACGGCACCGCCGCGCAGGGACAGACCCACGCTGTGCGGCAGTTCCACATGCGCGGCATCCAACGGAACCAGAAGTCCGCGTGCCAGGAGCCAGTCAACAGGCCCGACGGCGTGGCCCTGGTTCGCGACGGATGCTTTCCGTTGCGCCTGGGGGACGGCACCCATGGCCCAGTTGCCGAATTTGGCGAGCAGCGCCGTCGTGCGCTCCGGGGCACCGGTCAGAGCCTCACTGAGGGCTTCGGGCGACGACGTCCAGTGCTGCAGTGCCAGCGCAGCCTCCATCGGCGTGGTGGCCTCCTGGATGGCGACTCCACTGCGGCGGAGTTCCCCCACCAGCTGGACTGCGCGCTGTGCAAACGCAGGTTGGAGCCGGACCAGCTCGGTGTAGCTGCGCCCCAGCCCGGCCGGATAGATGCCCACGACGTCCTTGAGACATCCCACGGGCAGGTAAAAGCGTTGCCGATGGCCGGGAACCGTTCCGTGTGGCGGCTCAGCGCGGTGAACGAGGGCAAGTTCCTGCAGGGCCGCCAGGATCCGTTCGACAGAAACGAGTGTTGCCCCGGCGATGAGTTTTCGTACGGTGGCTGCACTGGCGCTGTGTTCGGTGTCAGTATTCGTGCACAGGTGCAGTGTCTCCAGGACCTGCATCTGGGGCCGGTTCAGGCGTTCCAACGCGCGCTGGACGCTCACTCTTGCGCTGGCCCGCGCCGCCAGCGCCGGGAAATCGGGCACCGTGGGGGATATCAGGTCCGGCCGCGCCGCGAAGAGGGCCCGCAACGATTCGTCGCTGCGTGCCTCGAGTTCCTTGCTGAGCGCGCGAATAAGGGACATCAGGCCAACGTTACCGCCCGCCGGACTTTCCTGCCCGGCGTCTGCCGGCCACGCTGTCCAGCACCAGGAACAGCATCAGCAGGAAAGCCACCGGCAGGCCGTAGAGGGCCGTGGACGTGACCCATACCGGGGCAGCTGAGCCCGCGAAGGCCAGCGCCATCACGGCCCCCACCGCCACGAGGGAAAGCATGGCAACAACCGCTGCGCAGATCATCAGGGGCCGCCGGAAACGCGAGGGTGTCATGCACGTAACGCTAACAGGCGGGCGGCCCCGGGGCGGTCCGCCCACCTCTGCAAAGTCGCGGCCCGATGCAGCCGGTGACCCCCACAGGATGACGGGGCCCTGACAGCAGGTTTCCGGGCCCGGCAGGATAACCTTGAAGCAACAGACCAACACGGTCCGTGGCAGTCACACCCTGAACCCGCATATCAGTGCGGATGCGGTGGTTGCCCGCCGTGTCAGCAGACGCAGAACGAAGAAGGTTGATTACGTGCCTACCGGCAAGGTCAAGTGGTATGACAAGGAAAAAGGGTTCGGATTCCTCGCGGGCGAGGACGGCCAGGAAGTCTTCCTGCCTAAATCATCGCTGCCTGAGGGCGTCACCGAACTGAAGGCCGGCACCCGGGTTGAGTTCGGTGTTGCCGACGGCCGGAAGGGTGCCCAGGCACTCGGATTGCGCGTCCTGGACAAGACGCCATCCATCGCCAAGGCCAAGCGGCCCAGCGCGAAGGATCTGGCCCCGCTGGTCCAGGACCTGGTGAGCGTGCTGGATAACCTGTCCGGAACCCTTTCCGCCGGCAAATACCCGGAAGGCAACAAGGGCAAGGCCATCGCGGCTGCCCTGCGCAAGGTTGCCGACGAGCTGGACGTTTAGGCCCCGATGATCCCGGAAGCTGAACAGCCGGAGCAGACCGCCGGGGACGCTCCGCGCGTTGAACCTGTCCCCGCCAAGCGCCGCGCCGGCATCCCTGCGTGGCGGACCGGCAAGCCGGATGTCTTCCTCGCGGCCGCCGTCGATTTCGCGCGGACTGCCATCGAAGGCATCACTGCGCCATCCGACATCGGTGCACACCTTGCTGCCAAAAGCGAGGGCGACCGCCTGGTCACGCACCTGTTCGAATCAAAGCTGCCCGGCTACCAGGGGTGGCAGTGGTACGCGGTCCTGACCCGGAATTCCCGCTCCAAAGTTGTCACGGTCAGCGAGCTTGGCCTGCTGCCCTCGGAGGACTCCATCCTGTCCCCGGAATGGGTTCCTTGGGCCGAGCGTGTCCGTCCGGAGGATTCCCGGGAAGCCGAGGAAGAGGAGTCGCCTGCAG
>NZ_QAIQ01000136.1 GCF_003061105.1 Arthrobacter sp. HMWF013 | reverse complement strand
GCCGCCGGCGGCCCCTTCTCCGTGAGCTAAACAGCGCTATTGACTCCCGCTGCGCCCCGCGCTATACCTCAACTAAGTCCGGCAGCAGGCCCGGAATCAGATCATCCGGAGACCGCTGTGACAGCCCCCTATCCTCCCAACATCCAGAACACGCCTGCCCCTTGGGAGGAGACGCGCGCCTCCCCCGCGCAACTCTGAACTCCGCGGTTCAGCCTGGGCAGTTGCCCGCACCATCAATCGCCCGTCTCTCACGGGCCAACAGCCGAACCCTTCAGTTTTAGGAGAAGTGTCGCAATGGACACGCTTCCAGCAGTGCTCCTTGTCATCGGTGCGGCATTTGCCTGGATCGGTCTGACCGCCGTTGTCGTCCTTCACATTCGACGCAGACGGAACGGGTCAACGCTGGTTGCTTCGGCCACGGGAGGGATGGCCCACCATGTGAGGCCGTGGCGTGCCCGTATTCACCGAAACCGCGCTGCTGCACGCCCTCGAAGGGTGAGCCTCCGTCGGGCACGAGGCAGCGGCACCACCCATCACACCGGATAGCTCTTGGGAGTAACCGTTGAACGCCGAAACGATCCTCGGATTCAGCGTGGGATACCTTGCCGTCCTTGTCGGCATCTTCCTCATCAACCTGCCATACGTCATCCTCTTTGTGCTGCTACTGATAGCGGCCGGGATCCTGCAGCTGCTGTTGCTGCCTCTAGCCCTCTTGATAAGGAAGCTTCGGCGAACGAAGACGCGGTCAACCCAGGACAGCTCATGGATCCTGGACCGACCGGACAGGCAGCCCAGTGAGCAGATCCTGCTGCCCAGGAGACACACTGCGGCGCCCCAATGACGATGTCGCCCCGAGCTTCAGAAGCCTGTCATGATGACCGTGGGCCGGTCCCCCAATCGGTGGCACCGGCCCACGGCGACAGCCCTCCCTGTGCAGGGCCGCCATCACCGGCTGCCGCATCATCGGGGCAGCAGGTGGTCCTAGCCAGCTTCCGGACAGGGAACCTCACTGCCGAATGTTGGCCCGGGCGGAATGATGCCAACTAGGGAAGCAGAGCGGCGGATGAGCTCCGCGTCCACGAGGTGAAGGAGCGCCTGCGCCTCGGCTGACCCGTCCTTCTCGACCTGACGCTGGAGCACGTGTCTTAGCATGATGAGATCTGATACGGGCACGGCCAGCCAGCGCCGGAAGGATTTGGAGATCCGGCCGGCGGGTGAGAGGCCAAGTGTTGTGTCTTCAGGATGGGAGTTGTCAGCGTCAGATGCCATGGTCGATGACTCTCTTCGAGTGCTGTGCCGGCTGACTGCTTAACCACTAATAGGAACCAATTACCCATCAGGTCCCTGGAATCACGCTGGGTCAGGATTTTGTCCTGTCCCGGAGCCGTTACCAGCATTACGCCCGGGTGCAAAAAACGGCACCGAAACGGTTAAGACGGCCGGCAATTAGCCCCTGGATTTACTGGCGTGTGACCCTACCGCGGGGTTCTTCACGGTTCCGCCCCGAAGCGGCAACAACCCTCGTTTCGGGGCTTGGCACTCCCTAATCTTGAGCTATCCAACCGCCCCACCTATCTGGATGGCACCCCAATGAAAAAACTCCTCCTCTGGCTCACCGCGCTCCTGGCAGCCGTCGGGCTGGGCATCGTGCACCGGGGCCCGCCTCGGCAGCCACCTATTGCGGGCTCGCATGGGGATCTCTGGCCAAATCCGCGCCTGAGATGAGCTCCGCCTCCGTCACCAACGTCCGTACAGGGCAGCAACCCTGCTTCGACAGGATGGTGGTTGACCTCAACGGCCCCGCTAAGGGCTACACGGTCCGGTACGTCCCGGAGATCATCCAGGACGGCACAGGCTTCACGATTCCGGTCTACGGCAACGCACGCCTGCAGGTCGTCGTGAACGCACCCTCCTACGACCAGAACGGCAATGTCACCTACAGCCCGGCAGCGAAGGCCGAGCTGTCCAACGTCTCCGGCTACCAGACATTCCGGCAAGTCGTCTATGCGAATAGCTTCGAAGGTTCCACCAACATCGGCCTCGGAGTTCGCGCCCGGCTACCCTTCCGAGTCTTCACCCTGGACGGGCCGGGACCCGGTTCCCGGCTGATCGTGGACGTCGCCCACTCCTGGTAACGGATCCGAAAGGTGCCGCACCCGAGATCGGTGGCGCGGCACCTTTTCTTGGGGTTACGGCATGAACCCAAGAAGACAGCTGCTGGGCAAAGGGTTCTCCACGACGCCTCCCAGTCATACAATTGAGGGGCTGGGGCGACGGTGCCGCCGCAGGTCTGGCCGGATCCGGTGCCGCGGGCGGCCCCGAACCTGTCACGACGTCCCGAGTGGATGCGGCAATGAGCACGAAAAATCGCGTGTGGCGGCGGGCGGCCCTCGCAGTCGTCATCCTTCTCACTGGCTGCACCTATTCCAGCGATGAGCCAGCGCCGGTAACAAGCTCACCGAATCCCTTCGCTTCGCTGGAAAAGCAGGTCCAGCTATTCATGGACGAGGGCGCGGTGGCCGCTGTCGTCCAGATTCGCTGGCCCGAGGGCGAGTGGTCCAGGGCCTACGGCGTGCGGGACCTTAAAACTAAGACCCCGGCGCAGCCAACGGACCGCGCTCAAGTCGCCAGCGTCACCAAGACGATGACGGCCGTGGCCGTGCTGAAGCTCGTGGACGACAACCTCATCGGCCTCGACGATCCCGTCAACGACGTCATTCCCAGGTTCACGTCTTCACTCACGCCACCAGCCCCGATCACTGTGAGGCAGCTGCTCAACCATACATCCGGAATGCCCGACGTCAACGATGCCCTGCCGAAGGATGTTGACTTCCGCCCTGTGCTCGCCCAAACACTCACGATGGAGGGGGGCCTGCAACTGGCAGGGACCCTTCCCTGGACCTCTGACGATGTCGGGTCATTCAAGTACTCGAACACCAACTATCTCGCACTCGGCCTCCTCATCCAGACGCTGCGGTCCAAGCCCATCGTCGACGTACTGCAGGAGGATGTCTTAGGACCTCTCGGTTTGAAGAACACCAGCCTGGACCGTATTGACCCGCACGAAACCGGTATTCTGCACGGCTACGTCACCCTGCGCGGTGAACTAGTAGACACTACCGACAACACCTTTATGGTCGGCAACCCGGCCGGGTGCGCTATATCGACGATGGCGGACCTGAACCTCCTCATGGCTGGAATCTTCCAGGGCCGGGCGGTTTCAGCGTCGTCCCTGCGGGAAATGAAGACCAGCGCAGGCTTTCACCCGTACGGGCTGGGCGTGTGGGAGCATGCGGACGGTTGCTCGAAAGACTCGCGGCACGAGGCCCGTGGCGGGTTCTGGGACTACCAGACTGTGGCGGTCAGCAGCGGGGACGGGCGGTATCAGGCCGCGATGACAGTCACAACACCACCGATGCCCACGGAACTCGAGGACCCCTCCACCGAAGACAAGCGCTACTACCTGAACGACCGGATCGAGTCCACACTCAACGAAGCATTGGACCGCATCTGCAGGCCGGCCAACTAAAGGCGGTCAACGGCCCGCTGACGCAGCCCCTTACCCGAACCGCGATGCCTCATTTATTCCGCCTCACCAAGCGCTGAAGTTGCCGCCACCCCTGGTGTGTTCATCATCGTCCTTGCCGCACCGCCGACAGCGCCTGTACACGTTTCCGTCTTCGGCGTGTTCGAGATGCCATTCGTGCCGGATGTTTAGCTTGCACAGCAGGGCCTGGATCACGGCATCCTCCGATTCAGATCATGATGTTCTGTACCGCCGATGGTGGTCATCTACCACCACCGCCTTAGCGCCCAGTCGTTGGCTGCCCCGTCCCCTTCAGCGCCGTCCCTGCCGCAATGAAGGCAGCGTTTGTACAGGCCACCGTCATCGTTGTGTTCGACGTGCCAGCGGTGATGGAGATTGAGCTTGCACAGCATTTTCGTGAGCATGACAATCTAGCGCCTAGTAGTAGTCGCGGGTGTGGGGGTCTTCGGGGTGATCACCGCTAGCGAGCCTCCCCGACCACCGGGCACTGTGGGAATCTTCCTTCCCACAGTGAATGCAGTGGCGACGAAACTCTCCGTCGCTCATTTGGGCAAGCCAGTGATGGCTGATGCCCCATCTGCAAAGCAGTTTTCGGATCATGGCGGTGTCTTTTCTAGGCTTGCCTAGCTGTCTTTTGGCAGGCCGTGCAATGTGCCCGTAAGGCTAATCATGGCCCTTGGGTAGCACTAGGAGAAGAGGCAATCAGTCAGGCTTAGACCAGCCTGCACTATCTCCTGAAAGCCGGAAGAAGCGCTTTACTGGTCGAACATGATCCGGGTCTCTAAGGGAGGATCATGTTCGTGCATGGTGACTGAACGTGCGGTTCTGAGCCCCGTCCCGGTGACCCTGGTGAAGGCGCAGGGCCACCGCAGCGGTGTCGTTTACTGGTCGTCGTGGGCGAGGGATGAGGACAGTTCGCGGTGGGCGTCAGCCTGTTCGAGGAGCAGGTGTGCTTTGTCTTCTGCGGTCTGGACGGCGTCGGCACCGGCGAGGAAGCGCAGCGGCGGCTGATCCTGGGCGGCGATCGTGATGAGGGCGGCGGCGAGTTTTGCCGGGTCCCCGCCCTGCTTGCCGTTCATGCCCTTCCAGGCCTCGATGGTGCCCTGGGTGCGCTGGTCATAATCGTCAATGGAGAGCTCGGGCCACATCGTGGAAGCACCTTCGACGAGCAGTTCGGTGCGGAAGAAACCGGGGTTCACGATAGTGGTGTGAATGCCGTAGGGCTCCACGTCAAAGCGAAGGGATTCCATCCAGCCCTCGGTTGCGAACTTTGAGGCGCAGTACGCAGCGACGAACTCCTGGCCGGTGAGCCCTGCGGTGGAGCTGAGAGTGATGACGTGGCCGCTGCGCTGGGCGCGCATGACCGGTAGCACGGCCCGGGTGACGTTCACGGGTCCGAAGAAGTTCGTTTCCATCTGCTGGCGGAATTGGTCCGGGCTGATGACTTCGAAGAACCCGGCGTAGAAGTTCCCGGCGTTGTTGACGAGCCTGTCGATGCGGCCGAACCGTTCCAGGGCGGCTTCGACGGCTGTTTTGGCGGCGGTTTCGTCGGTGATGTCCAGGGACACGGCGAGCAGGTTCTCGTGCTCCCCTAGAGCTTCGGTGACGCGGTCTGCGTCGCGGGCCGTGCCGACGACGGCGTGGCCGGCGTTGAGGGCGGCGCGGGCGATGTCGATGCCCATTCCGCGGGCGGCGCCGGTGATGAACCAAACTTCCTGAGCTGTCATGGTGTTTCCTTTTCGTGTGGGTGACTGTCTTCAGTCAATCCCGCCTGCAATGGCCTAGGGAGTCCCGGCCTATCCGGTTAATGCCAGTGACCCCCTAACGCCGGCTTTTGGGCGTAGCGTCGAAGGCATGGACAGCGCCAACGAGATCCGTGAATTCCTGATGATCCGGCGGGCCAGGATCACGCCGGAGCAGGCGGGGCTGCCCGTCTTCGGTCACCGCCCACGCCGTGTTAATGGCTTGCGCCGGGAAGAGGTTGCCCTGCTGGCCGGGATGAGCACTGAGTACTACATCCGGCTCGAGCGCGGCAACGCCAAAGGCGTCTCGGAATCGGTTCTGGAAGGCATCAGCCAGGCGTTGCACCTTGACGACTCCGAGCGGGTTCACCTGTACGACCTGGTGCGTGCCGCCAACGAAGGCGCGCAGCCGCAGCAACGTCGCGCCACCCACCGGGCGCAGCAGGTCCGTCCAGGGGTTAAAAGAATGATCGACGCGATGACAGCTCTCCCCACCATCGTGCAGAACGAACGGCTGGACATCGTCGCCTCGAACCAGCTCGGAAGGGCCTTTTACTCGGAAATGTACGTGCAGCCGCAAAGACCAGCAAACTTCGGGCGATTCCTCTTCCTCGACCCCCGTGCCAGGGTCTTCTACCGGAACTGGGACGACGCAGCCCGACAAACAGTTGCGCTGCTGCGCAGCGCGGCGGGCCGGGCACCCTACGACAGGGCACTCAGCGACCTCATCGGAGAACTCGCTACCCGCAGCGATGACTTCCGCAAACTCTGGGCAGCCCACGACGTAAGACTCCACCACTCAGGATCAAAACAGGTTCACCACCCCATAGTCGGGGACTTGGACCTGACCTTCGAAGCACTGGAAGTCGCCACCGACAAAGGCCTTTCCATCATCGCCTACACCGCGGAACCCGGCTCCACCTCCCAGGACAGCCTCCAACTACTCGCCCACTGGGCCGCAACAAACAACAAAACAACGCAGCCGCAAACACCCGAGCCGCCTACAGCGACTTCTATCCTGGATAACACCGAACGAAGCTGACCGTGACGTTGTAGCTCGCCGTCTCGAAACCTCTCCGCCTCAAAACCCTAGGGTTTCGAGACATCTTGCCGAGCATTTGGAAAGCCTGACCGGGCACGTCCTGGTTTGGGTCTCGCTGAACTTGCTAGGCAGTGTCAGGCGGGACGGATCGTGGCGGCTGCCATCCTTCCTGCTCCCGGATGGCTCGTTGTATCCGCAGACAGATCTCGCGCAGCTGGCTCCGTTGGGCTTTTGTGAGGGGCTCGAGGACTAATTTGGTGACCGTTTGGGCTTGCACTGGAGTGGCTTTGTCGAGCAACTCCACCCCGGTCTGGGTCAGGGTGGCCAGGGTTGACCGCCCGTCCAGGGGGTCTGGGGTGCGTTGTACCAAGCCCCGGCCTTCAATCCGCGACACGGCTCGGGAGAGCCGTGAGAGCGAGCTGTTTGAATAACTGGCTAGGACGGTCATCCTGAGTGCGTGGTCTGGCGCGTCAGCCAGGGCGAACAGGATGCCGTACTCGAAGTGTGTGAGATCGAAACCATGAGCCAGTGGGGCATCGAGGGCGGGCGGCAGCCACTCCAGGACCGTCGCAAGGGCAGCCCAGGTCGTAAGGTCATCCCCTGCGAGACGGTCCGGGGCGCTGGAGTCACTCATTCATACAGGCTACAGGATTGCTTGACTGAGCAAGCAAAAGGAGGCTAGCTTTACTTGACTGAGCAAGTAAAACTAAGGGTGGTCGGACTATGGACATGCAGCTGGCAAACAAACGCGCCTTCGTAAGCGGCTCAACGCAAGGGATCGGATATTCGATCGCGAGGGCCCTTCTCGCGGAGGGCGTCGCGGTGATCATCAATGGCCGTGACGACAGCCGGGTTCAGCAAGCGGTAAAGAACCTCGAAGCCGAAGTTCCCGGTGGGAACGTGACCGGTATTGCGGCCGACTTCGCGGATGCTGCCCAGGTGCAGCGCCTGGTCGCTGCGCTCGGCGGCGTCGACATTCTCGTCAACAATGTCGGTCTCTTCGAGCTGAAGCCCTTCGCCGAGATACCGGACGAGGACTGGTCCCGCTATTTTGACGTCAACGTCATGAGCGGAGTCCGGCTTTCGCGGAAGCTGCTGCCCGGGATGCGGGAGGCAGGATGGGGCCGGATCATCTTCGTGGGAAGCGAATCAGGGGTGAACATACCGGCTGACATGACGCACTACGGCGTGACAAAAGCGGGGATGCTCGCTTTGAGTAACGGGCTCGCCAAGCTCACCCGCGGAACCGGCGTGACGGTCAATACGATCCTTGGCGGCCCGACTTACTCGGACGGCGTGGCCGGTACGGTGCGCGACATTGCCGAGGCGCAGCGTATCTCTACGGATGATTTGAAGGCGGTGATCATGGGCGGGAACCAGACGTCGCTCCTCGAGCGCTTCATCGAGCCGGACGAAATCGCGAGTCTCGCCGTCTATCTCTCGAGCCCGCTTTCCTCGGCGACGAACGGGGCTGCTGTGCGCGCTGACGGCGGAGTGCTCACGGCGATGCTCTGACCGCCGCCCGGACAAGGGCGCGGTTCGCTACCTTGTTCGGGCTTGCCGGATGTCGGCGCTGCCGCCCAGGGGTACCCGTCCGGACGGGCTGACCTGGAAGGCCGGTGCGCCTTTCCAGGGGTTGAGGAAAAGTAGAGTACACACTACTCGTGTCAGCTCGGTGCCTTGCCGCTTACCGTCGGTAGATGGTTCAGCCAGCGGCCTGCAACTGATTCATGCTGTCAGGGGGCAGGTAGTGGGCACGGAACTACGAGGGAACAAGGCGTCCCGACATACGGTGATAGGGGACGGGGCCGGTGGTTCAGTCCGGTCCCGCGGCAGGTCCCGCGCCGGCAGGCACCCTGAAACACCAGCCGTAACCCCTGCCTTCCATGCTGATCCACTGGCGCACGACACGGGAAGCCTTGCCAGAGTGGGCACTGCAGCGTTATCCCCGACTCTGATCGACCTTCGCGCACAGGACTCGGCGCAGTCCCTTACCCTCCTCGTCAGAGCCGCAGCATCCGCCCTTTCCGACGTGGTTCGGTCCGCGTTCGACTGTGTCGCGATCGTTCCCCGCCCCCACCAACCCCTATTGTCGGCCGGAACCAGTGATCCAGCGCTGCACGTCATAGGAGATGACCAGGACGGCGGGAACACGCCCACGTCCCAGGCGCTTGCCGGGAACCCCGCAGTTATCACCAACGGCTACTCGCCGCACCCTCAATGGCCCGATCACTGGCGCCTGTTGGAGGAAGCGGGCTTCCGGTCCATGCTGTGCGTCCCGCTGGTCCTGGAACCTGACCGTTTTGGTGCGCTGACCCTCCTGTCAGGCAGGGACGACGTTTTCACCCCAGGGGTGGTGGCCGCTGTCATGGCCTTCGGAAAACGGGCGGCCAGCAGTTACGCCCTGGCCGAGGAACTCAGGACCGCTCAGTCTTGTGCGGATCAGCTGCAGTCCGCGTTGAAAAGCCGAACGACCATAGACGTCGCCTGCGGAGTAATCATGGCCCAGAACAGGTGCTCCTACGAAGACGCCTTTCAGATCCTTGCCAGAGCTTCAAGCCATCGGAACCTCAAGGTCCGGATAGTGGCCGAGGCAATCGTCGAAAACCTGCCCGGCGGGCTACCCACCACACACTTCGGACGATAAGAACACCCGGATGCCGACGATGCCCCAGGGTGACGGTTCCATGCTGCCGCTCCTGGATGAAGCTGTGCTTGCCCGGCTCCGCGTCGAGCTCGAAGGGAATGAGAGCATCTGGCGGATATTCGTCCAGGACTTCCTTGCCCAGCTGCCGGCCAGGATCCGGCGGGTGAGCCAAGCCCTTACCGCAGGAGACGACGATGACGCAATGGACGCCGTGCTCAGCCTTCGTACCTCCACCCAGATGGTGGGAGCAGAACGCCTCAGCGGGCTTAGCCGGGACCTCGAACATTCCCTGCGCAACACCCATGGCGCTGATCCCTTCACCATCCTGCCGCGGCTCGCCGCAGCCAACGCGGAACAGCTAAAGCGTTGCGCAGACCAAACCGACTACGTCCTGCGCAGACACCTGCAAGGACGACCAAATGGCACACCCTGAGATGCCCATGACCTACTGCTCCAGATCCCAAACCGAGCAACAAGGCCGAGGTGAAGGATGAAGTTCGGGCACGGATCGGTAGCCGGGTTGCAGAGGGCCATTCCTTCCTTCCTTGTACTCCGCGCTTTACCACTTCCTAATAACTGGGACATCCCCCTAGCTACTCCTCCGGCCATCGAACAGTGGACTGACGAACGCCTCCACGCAGCATCCCGTCGAGAAGGTCCGGCCGTTGGCTGCGCAAACGCACGACGCTGGCCGCGGACTCCGACGCTTCCTTGAATGGGCGGGCAACGGGGCCTAAAACTGCTGGCTGGCAGGGCAGGTAGAGGCGCGACAGAAACGATTTTGTGCTCCAACGCACACTTTCACCCGTCCCTGCTGCGTTCTGCTTCGAAGTACCTTCTGTCCCTTCCTTGGGGCGCCAACATCACACGCGCGTGTATGAGGAGATCTTTCGAATGAATAAGACACTTCGCTTTATGGCAGTCCCGACCCTGGCCTTAGCCGCTCTTGCCCTGTCCGGTTCTCCTGCGATGGCCCATGACGGGTCCTATCAGTCCACTCTGAAGCAGCTCAACGGCAGCGCCGGCTCGGGCACGATCACCGTTGATGTCACGGGCAACCAGGCCCATGTTGTCCTAAAGGTTTCAGGGATGCCGGCGACGTTCATGGACGCCCCGTACCCGCACGTCCAGCACATCCACGGCGGCGCGAAGGGCGTCTGCCCGGACCCGTCAGCTGATAAGGACGGCGACCAGGTCATCTCCACCACCGAAGGCGCACCGTCCTACGGCGGCATCGTCACCACCTTGTCCACCAGTGGCGACACGAGCCCCGCGGCAGGTCTTGACCTGAAGGTCGGCGGACAGGGTGCCTCCTACACAGTGGACCGCACGTTTGAAATGAACGCTGAAACCCATGCAGCCCTCGAAGCGGGCACCGCGGTGGTTGTCGTGCACGGCCTTGACCCCGCCACCCTCAGCGCAGCAGGCCAGGCCGCCAAGAGCGACCTCGCCCCCACGCTTCCCCTTGCCGCCACCTCCCCCGCCCTCTGCGGGACGTTGACTGCAGGGCAGATGAAGATGCCCGCAGGCGGCGCCGCGACCGGTGTTGCCACCGAAACCGGCACCGACACCGGTGCCCTGGCCATCGGATCCGGCCTGGCCCTGATCGCCCTGGCCGGCGGAACCTACGCCGTCCGCCGCCGCAACGCAGCAGCCTAAGCCGCGGCTGAACGGATCACTACTGTGACACCTAAGAACCCCTGCCGCCGTGGAGGTCTCGGGGCCCCCACGGCGGCCGGGGTTCTGCTCCTGCTCACCCTGGCCGGCTGCGGCGGGCCCACCACCACCCCGGATGCCGGAACGGCTCCATCAGCCTCCCTCTCAGCCCCTGCGGGACCCGGCACTCCCAACGCAGCACCGGCTGCGCCCGAACCGGCGCCGGCTGCCCCCGCGGCGGACCCGCCCGCGCAGGATCCCCCGGCGGTCATGGCCGCCTCGGTCCCGGCCACCCTGGCCATCCCCTCGATCGGAGTCCGCACGGACCTGCTCCACCTGGGACTGGAGGACAACGGCTCCCTCAAGGTCCCGGAGGACACAGGCAACGGCGCACCCGCCAGCTGGTACGACGGCTCCCCCACCCCCGGGGAACGCGGACCATCGGTAGTGCTGGGCCACGTCAACGCCCTGGGCGGCCATCAGGGCGTGTTCGCTGATCTTCGGAAGCTCACTGCCGGGGCCGAGATCAACGTTTCCCGGGCCGACGGCAGCACCGCGGTGTTCACCGTTGAGCGCGGGGCCCTCTATCCCAAGAACGAGTTCCCCACCCTCGAGGTTTACGGCAACACCCCCGGAGCCGAGCTTCGGCTGATCACCTGCGACGGCTACGATCCCGCCACCGGGCTCTTCGACGACAACTACGTCGTCTACGCCACCCTCAAGACCTGACAACGCACCGTCGGTTCCCCCTCATCGGGACGGCGGGAAGGATGGAAAGAGCAATGAAACAGCACAAGCCCCTGCTGGCCTGCCTGGCCATGGCTGCCCTGGTGCTCTCCGGTTGCGCGACAGCTGCCGGTTCCATCACCGCACCATCGGAGCTCTCAGACCCGTCCGCGGCTTCGCCCCAAGCCGGGCCCTCCAGCAGCCACGGCGGCGGGCACCACGGTACAAAATCATCATCACCTGGTGCCGCTACGCCGGACGGGCCAAGTGATGCTGCCTTGATGGTCTGCGGGGACCAGCCGAAGGAGAGACTGCGTTCCATCCTGGATTTGGACTCGGACCCGCACACGATCAATAAGTGGGCCGACAGCACCTTCACCTGTACCTACCACCTGGCCGAAGGAGCCTTGGTCATCTCCGTCCAGGAAGCAGCGGATCAGGCCTCAGCACGCAAATACTTCGACGCGATGCAGGCCCTCGCTAACGATGCCAAGCCCATCGAAGGACTGGCGAACCTCGGCTTCCCCGCCTACGAAACAGCCGGCGGATCCGCCGTGTTCCAAAAAGACGCGTTCGTGCTGAAGGTAGACGCCGCGGACCTGCCCGGCACCGTGGGACCGGAGAACATCACCAGGAACGCCCTGGCCTACCAGCTCTCCACCACCATCCTCGCCTGCTGGATCGAGCACCCCTAAACGCGCCGGCTTTTCGTACAAACACAGCCAGCCCACCCCGGTTCGCATGAAAGGGCGAGTTTTCGCCCCGCTATGCGGTGCGCACTGCCCGGGCACCGGTCAGAGCATCGCGGTGAGCACCCAGCCAGTGTCAGGCTTCCGCCCGGACAGAAAGCCCCGCCCCGCAACCTACAGTTTCGACTGCTTGCCAGCTCCGCGCACCCAAGGCTAGCCTGAACCCGGGAAAGCGGCTTCAACAACCATGTTGGAAACCAACCTTCAAAGGAAACAGTCAATGTCGACCATCTCCGAGCCCTACGTCCTCAGGCAAACTCCGAAGATCATGGCCACGCACCGGCGCAGCCATGACGAGTTAATTGATGTCCTGCAGTTCGACGGGGAGTACATCCACTGCGGCGAGCCTATGCACGCGGCAGGCTCAGACCTGCACAGCATTTATTCTCCCGTGACCACAGAACCGGCCGCCCAAGGAGTCCTGGAGGTCTACCTCAGCACACGTGTCCTGCGCTGTGGCTGCGGCTTCCAAATGGAAATCCCCTCATAAGCCCAGCAGTACACCATTGGAGGGAAGGTATACACCGCCGGGGCCTCGCTGTACGGGCATCGATGAATGTCGGCAGCGTCTTCGCCTCGGCGGGCATGAGGAACAAACCTGGTCCTTGCCGTAGGGATAACGATGTCGTAGCCCTCGGGCCACGCTCCTTCAAGCGGGACAAACTTACTCGGACGCGACCAAATAGCCCGTCTCGGTTGTTTGTGGGCTAGTCCCGGCGGCCGTGGCTTCAGTGTCCGGGCAGGGCGCGGATTGTGTTGTTGCGTTTCTCGTGGGTGAGTTCGGCCAACCCCAGGGCTTCGAGCAGTGGTGGAAGGTACATTCCGAACCGTCCGCGGTAGCCTTTCCGCAGTCCGTACCAGCCACCCACCGGGTTTCCGGGGTCCCGGCCCCAGGCCTCAACGCTGCCTTCCGGGGCGGGCTTGGATTCGTCGGCAGCGCCCAGGGGAACCCAGTCTCCCTGCTCAGTCAGCCACACGTGCAGGTCCTCGATCGCCCGAAGGTGGTATTTCAGGGTGGTTGAGCCGACCTGGCAGACGAGGGCCGGCGGTTCGGCCTCGGGATCACGATACATCTGGTATTCAGATGACCCCGGGGCCGTCACCAGCTTCCACGGATCCGCCTTGGTCCCCTCGGACACACAAACCACCTGCCTTCCATCCCGATACCTTGAGCTTCAGACTATGGTCCTCCATGACCGGGCGTAAACAGTCCTGCGCTTCGTTCTGCCGGCGTCGCCATCGCAGGGTCGGCAGCCGGGTGAGCACCCCGATCCCCTATCCGGGTTTAGGAGGTGCGGTAGCGGGAAGCCGACGTGGCGAGGCCTGATTGACGCCTGTGGTCGGGAGTCTGCATCGAGATGGGAAGTATCCTTCGGCGGGGAGGAGCCGGTTTCTCGCCAGGGGTCACTGCTACTTTTCAGCCGGGCGGCAGGTGGTTCCGGTGCCGTAATGCAGCCAGTCGGGTAACGCTGTGGTGAAGGCGTCCCGGATGGCGGGGGTGTTGGTGACGGTCCAGTCGATGCGGCCGTTGACTTCGACCTCGTTCTTGTCCCATTCGAACCAGTTGATCATTTTCAGGTGCGGGAATTGAGCGGCGGTGTCCGGGCTGAAGACCTGTTCCCACCAGGCGCGTTTAATGTCGATTTCGGAGGCCCCGCCGGTGGCCGGGTTGTAGAGGGCCGCTGTTTCAGGGATGGCGACCGGCTTGCCGTGCTCCTGCCCGTAGACCTCGTAGAAGTTCGGGAGCAGGCTGTCATCGCCGTTGGCCCCGGCATAGGTGCCGGTCAGTTGGTCGGTGAACTTGTTGGCCTCGGGGATCTCGTTCTCGCCCCAGGGGTAGCGTGCCCCCCAGTGGTACAGAGACATGCCCACCCAGTCCACCGCCTCATCGCCGGGATAATACGGGGCGTAGGAGTCATCGGCCATCGTCAGGGCGCCGTCGCGGTCAGTGTCCAAGGCATCAAAGCCTGCGGTACCGGGTTTTGCTTCGTACTGGCCGCCGGCGAAGGGATACCCGCCGGCGTAATTGGGCGCCCACATCATGGCTGAGCCGGGCGCGCCGGCGTGGACAGCGGAGGCCACCGCGGTGAAGGCTGCCTTGTATTCGACAGGCTGTTGCGACCACGGGTACCAGGAGCCGTTCATCTCATGGGCGAACCGGACGATCACCGGGACGCCCTCGGCGTTCATCGACGCCAGATCGTTGACGAGCCCGGCGACGGTTTCGGGGGTAATCGCGGCCAGGCCCTGCTTGGGTTCAAGGGTCAGCAGCATCATGTGCCCATCGGCGCGGATCTGGGCCGCCGCCTGTTGCAGGTGCGCACGTTCTTCGGCCGTGTACGGGAAGTCGGCGAAGGACACGCTCACCGCGGGCTTATGTCCCAGATCCGTGGCGTACCGGGACAGCGGTTTCGCATCGAGGTTCAGGTTGACACCAAAAAGGGCCCCCGATGCCGGTACCAGGTCCTTACGGTCCGCGACCTCACATACCGGGATCGCGGAGACGTTCCGGCTTTCGGCAGCTTCCCGGTCGGTGCGGTCCCGCTCTGCCAGCCCATTGACAATCCCGGCACTGCCGAACCCCACAGCCAACACCACAACCAGTACTGGCAGCGCCCAGGTCCTCATCCTGTCGAAGATGACCGCGCGGAGTCCAGCGTCCTGATCCTTTGAAGAAGCGTCAGGCATAGCGAACCCCCTATTGACCTGCGGTTTTGCTCCATCCTAAACGCCAAACAACGCCGGCCCGAACAGATTGATCACGCCAGAGGCCGGCAGGCTGCGGCCAAGTCCCGAAGGCACGCCCGGCGCTTCCCGATGTGGCGCACTACTGCGCGCACACCAGCCCACTGCGGTGACTGCAGGAAGCTCTAGGCGAGCAACCATTTCATGGCTTCAGTCCTGGATGTGAAGAAGCGCGTTGGGCAGGGAAGGTTTTGTACGCCAAGAGACCAGTTGGCAAGGATCCGATCTACGGGGCTGGTGCCCAGTAGTGCGATGCGGGATGCGGCGCACCGGATGGTAAAGACAGACCGCGCTTGGCGGCTCAGGGATTCGGTGGTGGTCATGTCGACCAGCATTGGGTATTCCGAGTCCCGGGCGATGCTGTTTACGGCTGCCATCGCAGCCCTGGCATCAGCGGCTTCGATTCTGACTTTAGGTTCCCAGAGAAGATGAATAATCTCCTGGTTTTCCAGTGAGACTCTGCCTTTGCCGCCACTGACCACGATTGGTTCCACAGACTTTCCCCCGGTTCGTTCTTCGACGATCCTAATGGGATCTGGATATAACCGCAGGTCAGGCAGGGGGGACCACACCATGCGGCCGCGGGTGCATGCATTGACGGGGAGTTCGCTTCTGCCGGAGGATTTGCGTGGCTGGTGTTCGAACATTCCTCGATCGGGGAACACCTGCCCGGGAGCTGGCTGCGGTCTAAAGACCGAATGGGGGAGCCAGCTCCCGCCAGGTGGGGCTATGTGCACACGACTTCCTCGATGCCACACTGCGAGTAATGAGCATCTCCACGTGCTGGCCACCAGCGCAGGAGGCAACCCGCGACTGGCTCACCGAGCGCAACGGTCGACCGCTACCACCCGCGGGTCCTCAACGGAGGCGATCCTTTTTGGTATGAGATGTGCGTTGAAGAAAGCCGCCGGTCGACCTGAGCTGCGACAGGTCCAGTACTTGAGATTCTGCACCGTTTTGCAGGTGCTGGCAGGCACCTTCCTTCTATGTCGTGTGCTGTGCCTTGGTTAGGGTGCGCTCCCGAGGAACGGGGCAGAGCCTACTGGCTGCTTCGGCCAGCTCCTTCGGGCGGAAGGGTTTCGTAAGGTAAGCCGCCGCGCCTGAGGCCATCCCGGCAAGAACATCATCATCTTCGGCCCTGGCGCTCAGGAACAGGAGCGGGGCGTTGTTCAGTGCGCGAACGGCGCGGGCCACCACGTGCCCGTCCATGTCGGGCAGGCCCATGTCCAAAGTGATCAACGAAACGGCCGGATCGGCGGCCGCGGCGATCCCTTCAGCCCCCGTGGGGACCGCACGCACCTCGAAACCAGCGCGAGTCAGCACGATCCTGATCAGTGCCCTGATGTCATCATCATCTTCTACGACAAGGCAAACGCGGCCTTGATCCATTCGAGCCCCCCGGCCTTCTCGGTTGCTGTCCACCCTACAAACCAGCAAGCCGTGGCTGGCCCACGGAGTGCTCGCCCAAACCGTTGCGCAGTGGAGTCCGCCGCCGGCAACCGCGCGTTGTGCAGCCAGCGGCGGACAACCTGGGTCCGAGTACTTCCGGTCTGCTACAGAAGTTCATTGGACAGGTTCTCGCGCCGCGTCTGCTTCACGGTCACACCTATCATGGCTTCTGCTCGTTGGGACTACCAACATCAGCTGCCCTGAGGCAGACACATAAGAGTTTTTGGTGAACGAAGGAGCGCGGGGCGGGGGGTCTCAAATACACGCCGTTTTTCTGAACCTTTGCTACGTAGCGGTAAGCGCCCTTCATCGCTGACCAGGTCCCGGGGGGCCCGCAACAGGCACAAATCCGACTACTCCCAACTCCGCGGCCTTCCCGAGCCATGACCTCGGGTTAGAGACCTTTGGCATGCCGCACCTTGTGTCTTACCTCTCGACCGGCCCTGCGGGCCTCGGCGGGCCGGACGAAAACCCGTGAGGAATAGGCCATGTAGTAATCGACCGGCTGTACGGCCCTCCACCGCCAACCGCCAGGACACTGGAAGATTTCGAATGTCACGCCGCCGGCGGTTGACTTGAAGATCGCAGCCTCGCGCCCGGCGAAAGCCAGCGACACAAAATACCGGTCCGGCCAGGCCAGCAGTTCGTCGTTGTTGTAGAGCCACCAGGAGGGCCCTTCCCCACGGTCCGCGACTTCAAACCTCACGACACGCCCCTTCCACTTATCCCATCTCGAAACGGCTGCACACTTTGCTCTGCACAGCGCGGATACACCAAGGTCAGGATGAGGCATCAAGCTAAAAGACCAAAGCGAAATCCGCCAAAGAATGGCTCAAGAACGGGGGGCCAACCACCCACACCTGTGCCGCCCGTACTGATCCCTTGCACGGGGACGGCCATCCAGTCACCGTGGCCCGCTGTGACACCGGATGATCCAGGCACCACCCGACCACGCGCGTCTGTCGTTTAGATGAGCGGCTTGGCGTTTTCAGTTTGCCCACGCTGCAGGTATGCCGTGAGCTCCAGCGTGGTCAGCTGGGCGCACTGCCTGATCTGCGGGAGGTAGGCTGCGGCAAGCGGGGGAAGCACATCAAGGGGTTTGGCTGTATCCGCGTGGTCCTGCATGCAGTGGCCGAGTTGCCGGACAAGACCGGCCAGACGCCCGGCGCCGGCCATCTGGCTTGAGGTACGAAGACTGAGCAGTGCGTCCATCGCACCGTCAACGTCACCAGCGGTCAGGGACTGGCGCAGCCGCTCAACCCTGGACGGCAGCAGCCTCAGGTAGTCGCGGATGAATTCGTGCCACATCCTCTCGTCGCCTTCGAGTTCATCACGAAGCGAACCGAGCACGGAACCATCCAGGACAGGCGTCGATGAACCGGGAAAATCATAGGACATGGTGGGCGGATTCCCTGTTTCCCTGTCGGTGGTGGTCCTGCTGGCCGGGCAGGGGCCCGGGGTTGCTAGGCCGTGGCTGAAATGCATGTGACTTTGTCGTTGTTGGACTGGTCCAGGCCGATGACCGCGGTGCCGGTCGTGTGGGTCTGGTCGCTGTAGGTGGCAGTGACCCGGATGGTGAGCTGGGCTGTTGACCGGTTGGCGACGATGATTTGGGAGGAGATTTTCAGGGTCACAGTGCTGGTGGTTCCCAGGCTCACGGATTCTGTGTAGGAGGGGCCGTAGGTTCCGGTGGGCTGGAGCGCCGCGTAGGTCACCGAAACCGGCCGGGCGGCGCCGGTGGCGCTGATCGTGGCGATTTTCTGCGGGTTGTCGTTGGCGCAGGTGAAGGCCGAGAATGGCGGGCCAGGCCAGGTTGCCGACGCGGTCACTGTCATCGTCGCGTCTGCGCTTTGCTGCCACAGGGCTGATGCTGCCGGGCCGCCGAGACCCAGCATTACGGTGAGGACGAAAGCCCCCACGGCCATGGCAGCACCTGGCAGCCTGCGGAACCCGGTCACGCCTGCGCCTCCGCGGTGCGGTTGCCGGCGCGTCCCTTGCGGACGGACTTGTAGACGGTGATGGTGCCGTACCCGATCAGGGCCACGGCGGCGATGATGGTCCAGGTGTTCCGGTCCGAGTTGCCCAGGGCGTTGGCCACAAAGCCGACGTACGGGACCGCGTAGAACATTTCGCCTTGGACCTGGATTGCGCGGACGGGGTCGGGGTCGTTGGCTCCGTTGTTGTCACCGCGGGTCAGGAGTGTCTTTTCACCTTGTTGGGTGGCGCTGAAACCTACGACCCGGTGCGTCTCCACCTCCGGCCGGCCCGAGTGCAACTGGAAGGTGATCACATCTCCGTGCTGGATATTCTCAAATGCCACCGGCTTCATGACCATGAACGTGCCCGGCGGGAATTTGGGTGCCATGGAGTTGGTGAGCACCGTGTAGGTCTTGGAGCCGGTGGCTGCCGGGACCACGATCAGGATCGCCGCGGCGAACAAGGCGATGAGTATTATGGACGTGCTGGCGATGCGTGCCAGGGCGGTCCAGACGCCGGAGTTGGTGCGGGCGGCTTCGGCGGTGTCCTGCCGCGCACGGATGCCAGGGGCGGGAGCGGTGAGGTCAGCAGCCACCGGGCACCCCGCACAGCTGACGGGCGGTGAGCGTGAGCGGGATGTTCACTGCTTGTCCTTTCACTGACGCCGGGGCGTTGGGGTTCAAGGTGACCTGGAAACAGAAGACCGTGGAAGCGGTTTTGGGTACCGCCGGTGAAGTCAGACCGGCACTGGTCAAGGTCGTGTAGCCGGTGGCGGTGTTGCAGTCCGCCGCGACGGCGCCGATCTTGGCGTTGATGGTGACGTTGCCTGCCAGGCTTCCGTCACCGGTGCTGGTGACGGTCCCCCTGGCGGCGGTGACGGTGGTGTTGAAGGTCCCGCCAGCGTTGGTGTTGTTGGTCACTGCCACACCCCCGTAGACGGAGCTGCCCGGCAGCAGTGTCGTGGCCGGGGTGATGGCCAGTTTCGCAGGGGTCCCGTCGGCCAGGGTCATGGTACTCGTCTGGCCGGAAGGGACCGCGCTCATGCCCATCGTGAAGGACGCCGACTGGACGGTTCCCGGCGCGGCGGACGCGGATGCGCTCCACAAGGCGTAGGTTCCCTGGACTGTCAGGAGGCCCAGGACCACTGCCGCGGCGATCAGTGCCGCGGCTTTCAGTGAGCGCCTGATGCGCATCGGTGTCCTCCTGGTCCTGGTTCTGTGTCGATGCCGGCGGGCAGTCCCCCAGTGCCGCCCGCCGGCGCCGGATTAGGACAGGCCGGTCTGGCCTGCCACGACCTGCTGGAGCGTGTACTTCACGTTGCCCAGGTTGTAACTGGTGTTCACGTCCGAGCGGGTGGCGGTAGTGCTCTTGAATTCGAACGTGGTGGATGCCGTCACGGTCTGGGTGGGGCTGCCGGTGACAGGAGCCAGGCGGGTGGCCACGGTGTTGTCGCCCTTCTTGAGCTGCAGCGGGGAAATGGCGACGTTATCGGCGGTGAAGTTGTTGGCAGAGTCCGCGCCCGTGAGAGTGATATCCGCGGCCATCTTGTCACCGGTCAGCTTCACCGTCAGGGCCTGGGTGTAGGTCAGCTTGTCACCGGGAACCACCTTGTAGGTGTTGATGTCAATAACGGTGCCGGCGCGGTCGGTCCAAACACCGGCAGCGGCAGTGACGTTCAGGTCCCCGGAAACGATGGTGCCCGGGGTGGCGGCAGCTTCTGCGTTCCAGGCGGCCAGGGTGCCCCCACCGCCCAACAACAGTGCTGCCCCGACGGCAATCGCTGCGGTTCCCTTGATCAAAGTGCTGTTCTTCATGATGTGTCCCCTCAGAGTTTGGAAGTTTGTCTTGCTGGGAACAACAATGCAGGGCCAAACTCAGGAACCAACGGGGTAAACGATCAAAGAATCCGCAAGTTATTTGAAAGTTAAACCGCATCTGACCAGCACCTATATCCACATGCTGGGCCCTCTCCGGCCCCAAGCACATGCTGGTTGGCGCTCGACCGGGAACCTCTGAACATGCTCCTGCAAGCCTGCAAGTCGCCACCTCTTGACGTATCACTTGCATTTTGCAAGTATGAGCCGCATGAGCCTCTTCATCACCTGCCCGGTCGAGAGCGTTGAGCGCGCGACCGCCTTCTACACCGCCCTGGGCTGGACCCTGAATACGGAAATGTCCGATCACAACGTGTCATGCTTCGCGATCGCGCCCGAGCAGTACGTCATGCTCGGCAGCCGCGAGATGTACGCGAGCGTCGGCGGCTCCGAGGAGCTAGTCGGCGGACCCGATACGCCCTCGAAGGTCACGGTCTCGTTCGACCTCGGCAGCCGTCAGGCGGTCGATGAGCTCGTCGAACGCGCCGGTGCCGCCGGCGGGCGGATCGGTGATATCGACGACTACCCCTTCATGTACCAGCGCCAGTTCGATGACCCCGACGGCTACCACTACTCGCCGTTTTGGATGAAACCGGACGCCGATCCGAGCGAGTGAGCGACCTCTCCGCGGCCCTCGATATCGTTGGAGCGCGGTGGGCCTTGCTCATCGTGGAGCGGCTGCTTGACGGGCCGCAGCGCTACGGCGATCTGCAGCGCGATCTCGGCGTCCCGACGAACATTCTCGCGACGCGCCTGCGCGAGCTCGAAACGGCCGGGGTACTGTCCCGTTTGCCCCTCCGGCACAACACGCGGGCCTATGCGCTGACCGATCGCGGGCTTGCCTTGCGCGAGGCGATCATCGCGCTGGGACGCTGGGGCAGCGAAGAGGCGTAGCCGTGGCGCGGAGTCCCGAGACGCTCCGGCGAATTGGCTTGGCTCTGCCGCCTGAACCGTTGGCGATCGCGTATTGGTGGCGCTTCTGCAACAGATTCCTAAGGTCTTGCGCACACATTCCTACGGGTGCTTTTGTTTGCGCCCCCGAAGGGGATCTGCTTTGGGGAATGGAAGAGTGAAGGGCGCGCGCCGGGGAACGGGGCCCGCCTTCCCATGCGTCTGCTCATTTGTTGCTATCTGGCATAGCTTCAGGGCAACAACTTTGGGGGTAGTTATGGAGTCTTGCCCACCTTTTTGGCTTGAGCAGCACTGCAGTGAGTCGCCTCGCTGGTGCTGACCGGGTTGATCGTCTACCACAGATCGTGTTATTCCGACGCGTATCTCATCCCTGGGCACGCCCGAGCAGGTGCCCATTCCCCGGGGCGAGTGAAGGAACATGCCAGGTCCCGGGCCAGGACTGCCCTGCTGGTTACCCGCCGAAGCCCTCAAGCAGCCACGCCTCTGCCTGGTCCCGAGAGGTGAAGTATTTGATCGGGAACCCGGTCGGCAATAGGGGCAGGCGGAACATGGCGACCACCCGGTCAACCGGAGACGAACCCAGAATCGCCATCCGCGAGATGCTCGACGGGGCGGGAAAGACTTTTCGGGCGGCCGCAGAGTGGGTCACTCCCTGAATTTCGACCAGCATCGGCAACCTGGCGCCCTGGCCCAGCGAGGCAATGGCTTCGAGGGCAGTGTTGGCCACATCGATGCCGACGTACGCCCCTCGGCTCCAACGCAGGCGAAGGACTCCCCCGGACAACTCCATCGTGCCTTTGCCCTTGATATCCACCTTGTTCATGCCGTTCCTTGTCCTGAGAGCTCCACTCACAGAACCTGACGGTAGCCCATAGGCGTCCGGCACAGGAGCACCGCCCGCCTTGGGAATGTCGATACGCCAGCCAGCTCACGTAGCCTAGGGGCAAAGCTATTGGGGGTAACGATGACTTTGACACCGGCCGTTGGCATTCTCGGCATCTTGTACAGGGTCTTCACGATCGCCGTCGCCGTCCTGGCGGTTTATGCCCTGGTTCTGGCCATTATTTTCCTCCGGTTGCGTATTGCCGAACTGAGGCGGGCTTCGCGCACCGGGGATACCCCACTGAATTGATGGTGCAGACGAAGCGGCCGGCACCGAACCCGGAGTGGGTCCTGATGTACCGGCAGGGCATTCCGGCGCCGAAGATCGCTGCCATCGCCAGCGTCGCAGCCACCGTGGTGCGCTATCACCTGGCCATTGCGGCGAAGCAGGCACCGGGCCTGCGCGAGGACCACAAGGAAGCCCTGCCACCACCACCGCCACGGGTGACCGATGCGGGGCGGCGGAACCTGGCCGACATCCTGGCGCTCTACGCGGCCGAAGGCCGGCTTCCGGTCAGTGGACGTTCTTCCCAGGAGTCGACAATGGCTGGATGGCTGACCCGGTGTCGGAAACAGGCAGCTGAAGGGATCCTCTCGCCCGTCTATGCCGAGGCCTTGGCCGTGATTCCCGGCTGGCGGGACTACCCCACGAAGCGGGACACCGACGCGGCCCGGTGGAAGCAGCGGCTGGCAGAGGTCGCCGCTTACCTGGCCGCCGGCCACGACTGGCCCCGGCACAATAAGACCGATGACCAGGCCGAACGGACCCTGGGCGTGTGGCTGCACACCCAGCGCATCGACCGCCGGGCCGGCAAGCTCACCGCCGCCAAAGAAAAGCAACTCAACGACGTGATTCCCGGCTGGCAGCAAGGACGATGGGGACGTGGAACCACCAGCCGGAAGAGCGGCACCTGGTACCCGGGCCCTGGTTCGGCCAACGACGAAATCCCCTGGCTGCAGGCTCAGCCCTACTGCTGACGCCCAGTCCGTGGGCCGGTCCCCCAATGGGTAGAACCGGCCACGGCGGGTGGCCCGACTGCTTGAGCCACCAGCACCTGTCACCGCCTATCGACGCGGCAGGTGAGCTTAACCCCGGTGCCGGGCGGATCCGCCCTGCCGGCGGGAGTAGTCGGCGGCGACAATGCGAAGAAGTCCGCTGGCAGTGGTGGGGTCATGTGTCTGGAGGTGCGCGCCAACTGCTTGCCCCAGCCAAACGGGTTGCGTCCAGGGACGAATGGACAGTGGCGAAAGGACTCAGGCACTCTGCCCGAGGAGGTCACGCCGAGGGTGACGTAGTCAGCGCGGGGCCGTTTCGGCAGGCGTCATGGCGGAGCCTCTTCTTAAGTGCCGGACTGGCTGTCTGCCCAACCATGTGTAGGAGCACTATACCCGGCCCGGGCACCACACGACGCTCTCGATGCCTGCTGCCGCCTTCATGGTCGGTAGTCGGCGATGCGGAACCCACTTACTGGCATCTCATCAAAGGATCCTTTATCAAGACCGGCCGGGTTCATCGTCAACTATTTTCTAAGCCCTGCCTTCCAGCGGTTCCAGCGAACCGTGCGTCGTCTCAACAATGTGTCTCAACTGATCCATTCTCAACAAAGGGAGAGTGGGCCTTTGATGAGCCATTGAAGTTGCTTTGGGGAGTATTGGATAAGGCAAGGTCAGCACCGTTGTCAGGAACGGCAGCATGCCGCGTTGAACGCTGCGGCTGTCACAGGTTCTTCTCCGACCCTGGTGCGAGTAGCTCGAGGACCAGTCGACCAGCACAGAACAAGATGCTCCATCATCTGCAGGACGTTGACGAGGTTGTTGGAGGACGTCAACTGAACAAAGTTGTTCCCAGCTGCCACACCAGAAGAGCTGATGCATGGCCCGACCGGCAGGCCGTGCCTCCTGCTACGGGGTCTCCCCCGCCCTCTCCCTCTGGCGCCAGCCGAAATCCCGGCTCGCTTAATAGCCCAGGTGTGTTAATTTCCCCGGGCGATACCTGCGCGCCCCTGCGCAGGCGCTCGATTAACATTGGTTGCAGGTCACCTAGGCGGCCAGCCGTCGTCCTTATTCCGCTAGAGGTTATGCCGTCCATTTCGGGATCAACAATCCTTCATGCCATAAGACATGCCATATTTCATGTTGGACGGCCAACTGAAACAAGACTTGGAAAAGCCGCCATTAGACCCGCCCGACACGAGGCTTATAATCACGCTGCACTGTCAATAGGTGACGCAACCACTCGACACGTCTGACGTCAGGGGTCACGACAAGCAGGTCCATGGGCGTGGAAGGAAACAGGAGCGATCATGGGTCAGACAATGTAAGTGCCTACAATTGCAACGGCGTGAACCACAGTGTGGAGCCCAACTTAAGCTCCAATGCGTTTCCCCACCAGAGATCAGGTAGGGAGACGGACATAACGTCCCGCCATGTCTATGATGTGGCGCACCGTGTATGACGCTGCCCTACGAACTGTTACTACTCTTACGCGTGTCACTGCCAACATTCCTAAAGGAGCCCACATACCGTTGACAGCAGGACAACATGCACCCCACCAAGTAGGAGAGTCGTCAGCCGATGGCACGATCGCTGGAAACCCCCGTACCCCCGAAACTCCAAGCAACACGGGCCCTTGACCGTGTTGTATCTCTGGCGAACGGCAAAGGCGGAGTCGGTAAGACGACCACTGCAGCCAACGTTGGCGGTTACGTGGCGCTGGCCGGCTCGCGTGTGCTGCTGATCGACCTTGACCCGCAGGGCGATCTGGCCCGCGACCTCGGATATGAGCGGCAGACAGGGAGGGAATTCTTTCAGGCCCTGATCGCCGGTACGCCGCCGATGATCCTCCGCAATGTTCGGGAAAACCTTGACGTAATCCCGGGCGGCCAAGACCTTGAAGACATCCAGGGACTAATGGTGTCTCGCTCCAGCCGCTCCGGCGCCGGCGACTTCGGCGACATGCTCTACGCCGTATTGGCCCCGTTGGCAGACGAGTACGACTTGATCCTGATCGACACCCCGCCGGGGGAGCGGATCCTCGTAGAAGGTGCCTTCGCGATCTCCAGTGCAGTCGTCATTCCTACCCGGTCCGATGATGCGAGCATCGACGGTGTCGAACGCATTGCACGCCGCTTCATGGCCGTACGTGACCGGAACCCGTCCCTGCAGTTGGCAGGCATCGTCTTGTTCGGTGTAGGACCGCGCTCCATGCGCCTCGAACGCAGCGTCCGAGACACCTTGGAAGAAATGCTCGGCACCGTCGCCCCGGTCTTCGCCACGCGCATCAGGAACCTCGAGAGCGCAAGCGCCGACGCCCGCCGAAAGGGCTTGCTCTTCCACGAACTTGAAGGTGCCGTTACCGACGCTCAGAAGAACCGCCTGAAGGCGCTCCGGGCGGGGGAGAAGCCGACGGACGGCTTCTTCTCGCGAAATGCCGGGGGACTCGCTGAAGAGTACGAGCAGCTGACCGGCGAGATCCTCGCCCGACTAAACGAGATCGAAAGCGGGAACGAAGCATGAGCGGCCGACAGAACCTTGCGGGCGCATTCGCACCTGTAGCGCCTGCCCGGGGTGCAGCACTCCAAGGGTTGCTGGCTCCGAAGCGGGGGAGGGGCGCTCCTGCACCGGAACCCAAAACCGGAGAGTCCGTAGAGACAACGGCCCCTAAACTTATCCAGGTGCAGCCAGCAGCACCCGAACCCGCACCGCTACCTATTCAGCAACGGCAGGCGGATATACGCCCAGCTGAGCAGGCACCTGTTGAGAAAGCACCCCTTGAGGCGGCCCAGGAAGAGCCCGCGCCTACAGTCGTCAAGGCCCCAAAGGCCACCACGCGGCATCGCCCTGGTGCCAGGAATACAGCTAACGCAACCAAAGCCTCCGAGCTGGTTCCCGGGGCGCTGCGCAACGTCGGGGTATACCTGCCGCCGGCGCTCCTGGTGCAAGTGAAGGATGCCGTCTACCAGGAACGGACCACGTACGCGGACCTGTTAATTGATGCCTTCGAAGCGGTCGACGACAATCAGATCGCCAAGGAGTTCACTCCCGAAACCACGCTAACCAGCTCCGGCATGCCCCGCCGTGCACCGCGAAAACGGGGCGAAGCCGGCATCCAGATCCAGCTGCGCCTCGACGGGCTTCAGGTCGCTTGGCTGGATGAGAAGGTCGCCGAGTTCGACGCACCGTCACGCAGCGCGCTCGTCTCGACCGTCCTCAAGCTTCATATTCACGCGGGATCGCCTGCAGGAGAGTAATCCAGGAGCTCTTTGGGACAAGCATGGCTAGTCTTCCAGTAGTGCTTATGGCATGACTTATGGCATGAAAACGAGAGTGCGAAAGCTACACCGGGGGAGTGGAGGCGGCGGCCGGCCCATCGGCACCCGTGTATAGTCCGGGCATAGGTCACAACCGACACGCCTTTGGCGCTGACCCTCATCCTGTTCTGTTGAAGGCCATGTCGGACAGCAACCATTCATCGGGTGGCCCCTCGAACATTTCCCAGGGATAGTCTTCGTCGGGGGAGAGCAGCTCCGGGACCGTATTGACGTTTTTGGCGAGCCATTCCCGCCAAATGATCCGGTCATTGCGGTAGCGCTGTAACTGGGCTGCCACCGCTTCGAGGACCCCGAATTGTTCGGCCAGCTGTTTCAGTGATGTCCCGGCCACAACTGACCAGGCCCGGCTAGGACTGCGGACAGCCAGGTTCCATGCAGCGAGGACCTCCAAGGCTTCGTGCACTGCGGATCTGGAAAGCCTGGCAACCCGCACAATCTCGGCGATGGGCATCCCGGGGGAGTGCTCCAGCGCTTCGTAAACGAACGCGGCCGGTAGCCCCAGTTCCCGGAAAACAGGCCGCAGCGCGTGGATTTTCCCTTTCTGCCAAGTAGCATCCTCGGCAACACTTCTCAGCTCTTCGGGAACGGTCAGCATGTAGAGATCGCCTTTAGTTCCCCTGGCTTCTTCAACGAGGGTGATTAGGGGGTCCTTCTCCTCACGCAGCTGCCTCAGATGCAGCCCAACAGTCGTGTGATCAAGACCTGTAGCCACCGCAATGGAACGGACCCCGAATTCAACAAAGCGGGACCCTGTCATGTGGGCTGCTTCCCCCAGCGCCCTGAGCACCATTCGTCGCCCCATCCCGGTCCTGATTTGCTGGTAGTTCACCTCCCGGATCCTGAGCGCACTGCGCCACGTCCGGATGAACCGATGCTCTGCATCGGGATTTGAAATTGAGGAAGATCCCTTTACCCCCGGCGCCTGTGTAATTGGCTGGCTTGTGGGGGATCTGCGGACATTGTTTTTCTCGGTTCCTTCTGCCTGATTTTTGCTGAGGTAGCTGAGGGCGTTCGACCAGTCTCGGCGCAGTGACGGGAGGCGGTGGCGGGCTGCATAGCGGGCGTAGAAAGAGGCAAGTCCAGGCCAGGTTCCCTGCAGAATCCGACGTTCCACATCCAGCAGCTTCAAGCCGGCAGCCGCGGCACTGAGGATGACAGCCTGGCGGGCCTCGGAGTCAGAGGCATAGCGATTGGTGTCGTACATCCCGGTCTGGGCTAGCACCTGCATCGCGCGGGACATGCGCCCGACCGGCTGGTCGATTATGGGTGCGTCCGAGGTGGTAGGCGTAAAGGTCCCTTCCTGGCGCAGCGCCCGAACCGCCTTGATCTCTGCAGACAGGTCCTTGACCATGGCATCCCAGACCGCGGCCCTGTTGGGACGGCGGGCGATGTCGTAGGCCACCGACAGGCTCATTGCCAGTTCCTGGTGCCCGCCGCGTTTGTGCGGCGAACCGGGGGTTCGCATGCACCCATGAAGCAGATTCTGGTGCGGGGTCTTATCCAGGGTCCGGTAGCGGGTGCCCAGCGCCTCGACGAGGTCACGTGCTTCTGAAAAGGTGACCCGCCGTGCGAGGGGAATGTAGACGTGGCGACCGCCGTTGGGGGAGTAGTCCTCAATCCAGCGGGCCCCAACCGAGTGCAGCCAGGACTGGACCGCTCGGACGTCGGCCTGTACCCAATCGAGTCCGGCCACTGAGGAGTCAAAGTCGAGAAAGATTGCCGCGCAGGTTCCGTCCTTACCGAAAATTTTCACGGCCGCTGGCAGCGAGGGGAGTGCTTCGGTCAGGTTCCGTTCGTGCTTCTGCGGGTACGTTTTACCTGCATCACGAGACAGGCGCATTCTGGGCTGGCCGGCTAGTAAGGGAGCTAGAGCTGCCCAAACGGTTGCAGGGTCGTCTGGCTGCGTTGACACGCCAACAGCGGGGCGTGCTGGCAGCACGGAGACGTGCTGATGTACGATGTGGGTAATCCTTTCGGGGATTGAGGTACGAAAAAGGGCCGATCCTGCCAGATCGGTTTCATAGCAACACAAAGGATGGCCTGTTCAGGCTCTCCACGACTTACAATCTGATCCGCCGGCAAGCAATCCAGAGGGTAAGTCTCAAGCTTCGAAGGCCCGCCTAGTGCGGGCCTTCTTTTTGTTATGAGGCGATGCGGATGGGCAGCTCCTGCTGGTAGTCATCCTGGTCGAGTGCGGCCAGATCCTCTTGCAGCTTTGGCTCTACAACGGACAGAACGTATTCAGTGACGGTTAGACCCTTGTGGGCGGCCACCTTGGCGATCCCGTCAGCGGTGTGTTCCTGTGTGCGAAAACCAATGAACTTACGCAGGCCTTTACTGGGGCGCCCGCCGCCTCGATTTACTGCTACTGCCGTCATGTGCTGTGTCCTTTGAATTTTGTCCCCGCTAGAGCGGTTACAGCTTCATCGTTGTATTGCCTGCCGCTCAAACTGACCGGGTTGTCATTGCGACTGCTCTGAAGCTATCACTGGGCAATTGACGGCACGGGGATTTGTTTTCAGAAAACGGTAGCGTGTCGCGTTTGTGACTTTGAGCTCGATCTTGGACTCGGTACGGGGACTGGTTTCCCAACAGCAACCGCTCAGCAGTTAGGGGTGGGCCAATGACTGGTCTGGCCCAAGGTTGACGATCGGTTACGTGCCGGCCCAAGCCCTTCAGTCCTCTCAACGTGTTCAGCACACCAACTTCGTCCTCTCCTGTGACGGGCAGCCCGGTGGGTTTGATGCTGGAGCCACCCTTGGTGCCATCTGCTAGCAGAAGCTTGGGGGAGCAACGTGCTGCGCCCAGGCTGCGGCAGGCGGCAGATCTGTTCAGCCCGCCCGCCC
>NZ_QAIQ01000135.1 GCF_003061105.1 Arthrobacter sp. HMWF013 | reverse complement strand
GGTCTTCCTCACCGGCCAGTCCTTCTGGTGGCTGCCGCTGGCCGCACTGGCCATCGCCGCCTATGTCAACATTGCCAACTTCATGGACGGCGTCAACGGGATCTCAAGTTTCCACGGAATCCTCGCAGGCGCCGCTTATACGGTGGCGGGGCTGCTGTCCGACCAGCCGTGGCTCACCGCCGGCGGCGCGGTGCTTGCCATGGCCTTCCTCGGCTTCCTGCCCTGGAACCTGTCGCGCGGCTCCGTGTTCCTGGGCGACGTCGGCAGTTACCTGCTGGGCGCTTCCGTTGCGGCCCTGGCCGTTGCCGGGTTCCTGAGCGGTGTTTACGTCGAGTACATCCTGGCGCCGATCCTGGTCTATGTGGCGGACACCGGCTACACGCTGCTGCGCAGGATCAAGGCGGGGGAGCGGTGGTACTCGTCCCACCGCGAGCATGTCTACCAGCGACTGACCGACGTCGGCTTCTCGCACGTTCAGTCGGCCGGTACGGTCGCTGCATGCACCGTCGCAGTGACCGTACTCAGTTTCATCGCCGCCACGGCACCGCTGCCCATTGTGGTGCTTTGTGTCGCCGGAAGTCTTGCCATCCTGGCGCTGTACCTCGCCTCGCCGGACCTGATCCGGCGCTTCCGACGGCGTCAAAAGGTCACCCGGGTGCCGGTGTCCTAGGCCCGTCAATGGCGCCATCCGCCCCCGGACGCCGCCATGTTCTATCTCGTGTAGAATTCAGGTGCGGCCCTTCGCCGCGCCACCTTGAACCAAAAACCCCGACGATTGGGATCCCATGACCTCCAACGCCGAACCCGGACGTGCGTCCGGCAACGGACACGTTGGTGTTTCCGGTCCCACTAAATCCCTGTGGTTGGGCCTGCTGGCCGTAAGCGCTGCGGGTGGGGGAGCGGCGCTGCTGCTCGCCAGCCTGGCTGCACTTCTTCTGGACGGTCCGGCGGCAGCGCTGTCCACCGTCCTTGGCGGTCTTCTGGTGATGCTCTTTTTCGCCGTCAGCCTTCTGGTGGGCCACTTCGTGGGCCGCCGGAACCCGTCAGGCGCAATCGGCATGTTCGTGGCCACCTACTTCATCAAGGTCGTGGGCTTTGCCGTGGTGCTTTTTGTCATCGGTGCGCCCGCCTGGCTGAACAGCCGCTGGTTTGTGATTGGTGCAGTTGCCACCGTGGTCCTGTGGCAGGCGGCCGAGCTCTATGCATTCAGCAAAGCCCGGCTGCAGATCTACAACGACCCGGAAGCCAAGGAAACCCACGATGCCTGAATCCAAGCGCACGCCCGGAAAGCCTTCCGGCAAACCCAAAACCAATGCCTCCACACCGGGGGTGTCGGCGGAAAACAGCGACGGCGGATACAACGCCGGGATGGCCGTCTTCAGCTACATTATTGGCGGAATCATCGTCTGGAGTTTGATAGGGTGGGGTCTGGATTATCTGTGGGGAACCCGCTGGATCGTGCTCGCAGGCGCTCTGCTTGGAGCTGTCGGAGGTTTCTATCTTTCCCACATGCATGGCCTTACCAGTTCAAGAAACACTTCCGGTAAGCGCGACGCAGGGAGCGAACCGTCCGCGGACGGAAACACTAATGCCAAATAATTTCACAGGGGGAGCTGCGGAGCGAAAACCCGCCGGTCCCCGACACACGCCCAATGATGGACACTGCAGAGAGGAAACGCGTTGATCGCGCTTGCGCTCCCGGCCCAAGATTCTGGAGAGTTTACTCCTCCAGGAATTGAAGAAATGCACCTGCCGGCAATCCTGCCGTGGGGGGTGGCAGACGGATTCTCCAAGCAGATGCTGCTGGTGATCCTGTCGGTCGTCATTATCGCTACATTCTTTCTGCTAGCTGCCCGTAAGCAGCAGCTTGTCCCAGGCAAGCTCCAGTTCGCTGGTGAAATGGCCTATGGCTTTGTGCGTAACAGCATTGCCAAGGACATTATCGGCGGCAAAGACTTTATGAAGTATGTGCCGCTGTTGTTCAGCCTCTTCTTCTTTATCCTCGTAAACAACATCTACGGCGCAATTCCCGTGCTTCAGCTTCCGAGCTTCTCGCACGTCGGCGGCGCCTATGTCCTCGCGGGCATTGTTTACGTCACATGGATCGCCATCGGCATCCGGAAGAACGGACTGAAGTACTTCAAGCTGGCCACCGTACCCTCCGGCGTACCGGTATACATCCTTCCGCTCATCATCCCGATCGAGATCATCTCCAACTTCCTGGTCCGGCCCGTCACGCACAGCCTCCGACTCTTCGCCACCATGCTGGCAGGTCACCTGATCGTCATGATCGCAGGCTCAGGCATCGAATTCCTCATCATGCAGGAGAACATCCTCCTCAAGGGAACCTCGCTCCTGGTGCTCGGCGGCGCTATCGCCATGTACATGCTGGAAGCGCTGATCATGGCGCTCCAGGCCTACGTCTTCACGCTGCTCACCGCCATCTACATCGAAGGCGCCCTGCACGCGGACAGCCACTAGGCATCCACAAACTTCCCCTCACGGGGATGAAGCAAACCAAACAACCTGCCACATAGATGGCATCTTGAAAGGAATAAAATGGAAGGCAATCTCAACCTCGTAGGTTACGGTCTGTCCGCAATCGGCGGTGGTATCGGTGTTGGTCGCGTGTTCGCCGCTTACATCAACGGCGTCGCACGTCAGCCGGAAGCCCAGCGCGTCCTGCAGCCGATCGCATTCCTCGGCCTCGCGCTGACTGAAGCCCTCGCCATCCTCGGCCTGGTCTTCGCTTTCGTTCTCTAAGTCTGACTTCAGAACCAAGCGAACATCCAAGACCGAGTAGATAAGGACGGGTGAATTATGAACCAGGTGATCATCTCAGCTGCCACTGAGGCTAACCCACTGGTACCCAACGTCTGGGAAATGGGCGTTGTCCTCGTCGGCTTTGCTGTCCTCATGTTCATCGTGGTCAAGTTCATTGTCCCGATGTTCGAGAAGACCTTCGCAGAGCGCGCTGAGGCAATCGAAGGCGGCATCGCCAAGGCTGAAAAGGCCCAGGCGGAAGCATCTGCTGCCCTCGAGGAATACAAGCAGCAGCTCACGGATGCCCGCGCGGAAGCCAACCGCATCCGCGAGGAAGCACGTGCCGAAGGCGCTCAGATCCTTGCGGATCTGAAGGAGAAGGCAGCTGCAGAGTCTGCCCGCATCACTGCCCAGGCGCACGTGCAGATCGAATCGGAGCGCCAGGCCGCAGTTGTGTCCCTGCGCTCCGAGGTAGGCACGCTGGCCACCACGCTGGCAGGCCGCATCGTTGGCGAGGCGCTCAACGATGACGAGCGTTCCGCCCGTGTTGTTGACCGCTTCCTTGCAGATCTGGAGAACCAGAACGCAGGTGCAGCTAAGTAATGTCAGGTGTATCGAGCGAATCGCTGACCACGGCGCTGACCAAACTGGAAGCCCAGCTTCCGTTTGCCTCGCTGCAGTTGGCAAAGGAACTCTTCGGAATCCTGGGAACGGTGGACAGCTCGGCTGGCTTGCGCCGCGCCCTGACTGACCCGTCCCGTAACGGTGACGAAAAGTCGGCGCTGGTCAAGCAGCTTGTCGGCGGAAAAGTCTCCGCTGAGGCTGCGGATATCGCGGCCGGACTGGCCAGCTCACGCTGGGCATCGGCCCGGGATATCGGCGATGCACTCGAGACGCTTGCCGCAACGGTGGTCATAGCCGTTGCTGAAAACAAGTCGGCCGTTTCTGCCTCCGGACTCTCCGGGCTGGAAGAGCTGGAGAATGATCTGTTCTCCTTCAACCAGGCCGTCGCCTCCAACCATGAGGTACAACGTGCTCTGTCGGAGCCGCAGGCGAGTGCTGCAGCGAAGATCGGCTTGGCGGAGAAGCTGGTGCCCGGCTCCAGTGAGGAAGCTAAGGTCCTCATTGGCCAGGCGGTTTCACAGCCACGCGGCATCAAGCCGACCAAGCTGGTTGCCCGGTTCGCCGAGCTTGCAGCAAAGCGGCAGCAGCGCTGGATTGCAACGGTCAAGGTGACACGTCCCCTCACGGAGACGCAGTTTGCCCGCCTCCAGTCAGGGCTCAACTCCCTGTACGGGCGCGAGCTCAAGATCAACGTCAGCGTTGACCCTGAACTGATCGGCGGAATCCGCGTCCAGGTGGGTGATGAAGTGCTCGACGCTTCTGTTATCACCCGGTTGGGCCAGCTTCAGCGCCAACTGGCCGGTTAGCCGGACAAGCACAACTTAACGAAACGAAACCCCGGTCATCGTGACAACGATGATCACGAAAACAGGAGAGCAGGGACTGCAGATGGCCGAATTGACCATCAACGCCGACGACGTCCGTATTGCGTTGAACGAGTTCGCGGCGTCCTACGAACCCGGAAACGCCGAGCGCGTAGAGGTCGGCCGTGTAACGACAGCAGGTGACGGCATCGCCCGTGTTGAGGGCCTTCCCTCGGTCATGGCGAACGAACTGCTTCGCTTCGAAGATGGAACCCTGGGCCTTGCCCAGAACCTCGACGTCCGCGAGATCGGTGTCATCGTCCTCGGTGACTTCACGGGAATCGAAGAAGGCCAGGAAGTGCACCGCACCGGACAGGTTCTGTCCGTACCGGTAGGCGACGCCTTCCTCGGCCGCGTGGTTGACCCGCTGGGCCAGCCCATCGATGACCTCGGCGAGATCAAGGCCGAAACCACGCGTGCCCTGGAACTTCAGGCACCCGGCGTGACCGCACGCAAGTCGGTTCACGAGCCGATGCAGACCGGTCTGAAGGCTATTGACGCCATGATCCCGATCGGCCGCGGCCAGCGCCAGCTGATCATTGGTGACCGCCAGACCGGCAAGTCGGCTATTGCCATCGACACCATCATCAACCAGAAGGCCAACTGGGCTTCAGGCGATGTCAACAAGCAGGTGCGCTGCATCTACGTTGCAATCGGCCAGAAGGCTTCGACGATCGCGGCTGTCCGCCAGACCCTCGAGGACAACGGCGCACTGGAATACACCACCATTGTGGCTTCCCCCGCGTCTGACCCCGCAGGCTTCAAGTACCTGGCTCCGTACGCCGGCTCGGCCATTGGCCAGCACTGGATGTACGGCGGCAAGCACGTCCTGATCGTGTTTGATGATCTCTCCAAGCAGGCTGAGGCCTACCGTGCTGTGTCGCTGCTGCTGCGCCGCCCGCCGGGACGCGAAGCCTACCCGGGCGACGTCTTCTACTTGCACTCCCGTCTGCTGGAGCGTTGTGCCAAGCTCTCCGACGAACTCGGTGCAGGTTCGATGACCGGTCTGCCGTTGATCGAAACCAAGGCCAACGATGTCTCGGCCTACATCCCGACCAACGTGATCTCCATTACCGATGGCCAGATCTTCCTGCAGTCGGACCTCTTCAACGCCAACCAGCGTCCCGCCGTCGACGTGGGTGTTTCCGTGTCCCGCGTGGGTGGTGCTGCACAGGTCAAGTCCATGAAGAAGGTTTCGGGCACGTTGAAGCTGGAACTGGCCCAGTACCGCGACATGCAGGCTTTCGCAATGTTCGCGTCGGACCTCGACGCCGCATCGCGCCAGCAGCTGACCCGTGGTGCCCGCCTCATGGAACTGCTCAAGCAGGGCCAGTACTCACCGTTCCCGGTTGAGAACCAGGTCGTCTCCATCTGGGCCGGTACCAACGGCCACCTTGATGAGGTTCCGGTTGAGGACATCAACCGCTTCGAGACCGAATTCCTCGAGCACCTCAAGCACAAGTCCTCCATCCTGACCACGCTGGCGCAGACCAACGTCATGGACGATGACACCGCAGAAGCACTGAAGACCGCGATTGTGGACTTCAAAAAGGGCTTCTTCGGCGAGGGTGACAACCACCTGGTAGGTGCCGGCCACGAGGAGCATGATGCTATCTCCGAGGCCGAGGTCGACCAGGAAAAAATCGTCAAGCAGAAGCGCTAGTTTCGCTGGCGGGGACCGCCGGAACCCTCAGGGGTTCCGGCGGTCCCGGCCATCGGGATCTTAGGAAAGGAAAAGTATGGGAGCCCAGATTCGGGTCTACCGCCAGAAGATCAGCTCGACCACGTCGATGCGCAAGATCTTCAAGGCGATGGAACTGATCGCTACCTCGCGCATTGGCAAGGCCCGCGCACGCGTAGCGGCTTCACTGCCTTACGCAAACGCGATCACGCGTGCCGTTTCTGCTGTGGCAAGCCAGAGCGAGATTGACCACCCGCTGGTCACCGAGCCTGCACAGATCCGCCGCGCCGCCGTCCTGATCATCACCGCCGACCGCGGCCTTGCAGGATCCTACTCGGCAACCGTGCTCAAGCAGGCTGAAGGCCTGATTGAGCTGCTGCACGAAGAGGGCAAGGAAGTCAAGACCTACGTGATGGGCCGCAAGGCACAGGCGTACTTCGATTTCCGGAACCGTGCTTTCGAGCGCGGGTGGACCGGTAACACGGACGCTCCGGTGTTCGAGGTTGCACGCGAGGTTGGCACGGCACTGCTGGATGACTTCGCCACCCCCTATGAAGAGGGAGGCGTGGACGAGATCCATGTTGTCTACACCCGCTTCAAGTCCATGGTGACGCAGGAGCCCACGGTCATCCGTCTGCTTCCCCTCGAGGTTGTCGAAGAGCAGGCTGCGTCCGAATCGGACCTCCTGCCGCTCTACGAATTCGAGCCGGAAACGGAGCAGGTTCTTGACGCTCTGCTGCCGCGCTACATCGAATCACGCATTTTCGCCGCCATGTTGCAGGCAGCAGCTTCCGAGCTCGCAGCCCGTCAGCGGGCGATGAAGTCCGCCGGCGACAACGCCACGGACCTCATCAAAAAGTACACGCGTCTGCGCAATACTGCCCGCCAGGCTGAAATTACGCAGGAGCTTTCCGAAATCGTTGCCGGTGCCGACGCGTTGAACGCGTCCTAGCCAGCACGGTCCGGTCCAGCTGTACCTGCATCAAAGAACAAACTTAAACCCCACGCCATCTACTGAGTGAAGTGAGAGAGATGACTGCCACCGCTACCGAACACGTAGCCGCAACGCCCGGTGCTACCGGCCGTATTGCCCGTGTTATTGGCCCGGTTGTCGACGTCGAATTCCCGGCTGACGCAATCCCCTCGATTTACAACGCCCTCACCACGGAGATTACTCTCAACGGTGAGACCAAGACCATCACGTTCGAGGTCGCCCTGCACCTGGGTGACAACCTCATTCGTGCCATCTCCCTTCAGGCTACCGACGGACTCGTCCGCGGTACCAACGTTGTGGACACCGGTTCGCCCATCACCGTCCCTGTTGGCGACGGCGTCAAGGGCCACATCTTCAACGTCCTGGGCAAGCCCCTGGATGTTGACGAGTCCGAGATCCAGGCTTCGGACTACTGGCCGATCCACCGCAAGGCACCTGCCTTCGCAACCCTCGAAGGCTCCACCGAGATGCTGGAAACCGGCATCAAGGTCATCGACCTCCTCACCCCGTACATCAAGGGTGGAAAGATCGGTCTCTTCGGTGGCGCCGGTGTTGGCAAGACCGTTCTGATCCAGGAAATGATCACCCGTGTTGCCCGCAACTTCGGTGGTACTTCCGTATTCGCCGGTGTTGGCGAGCGTACCCGTGAAGGCAACGACCTCTGGGTTGAAATGGAAGAGGCAGGCGTCCTCAAGGACACCGCCCTTGTATTCGGCCAGATGGATGAGCCGCCGGGAACGCGTTTGCGCGTTGCACTGTCCGCCCTGACCATGGCGGAGTACTTCCGCGATGTCCAGAACCAGGACGTGCTGCTCTTCATCGACAACATCTTCCGCTTCACGCAGGCAGGTTCCGAGGTTTCCACCCTCCTTGGCCGCATGCCGTCGGCCGTGGGCTACCAGCCCAACCTGGCAGATGAGATGGGCCTCCTCCAGGAGCGCATCACGTCCACCAAGGGTCACTCCATCACCTCGATGCAGGCCATCTACGTTCCCGCAGATGACTACACCGACCCGGCTCCGGCCACGACCTTCGCACACCTCGACGCAACCACGGAACTTTCCCGTGAAATTGCTTCCCGTGGTCTGTACCCGGCCGTTGACCCGCTGACGTCGACCTCCCGAATCCTGGATCCCCAGTACATCGGCAAGGATCACTACAACACGGCCGTCCGTGTGAAGCAGATCCTGCAGAAGAACAAGGAACTCCAGGACATCATCGCCATCCTCGGTGTCGATGAACTCTCGGAAGAGGACAAGATCGTCGTGTCGCGTGCACGCCGTATCCAGCAGTTCCTCTCGCAGAACACCTACACCGCCAAGCAGTTCACCGGCGTCGAAGGTTCGACGGTGGCCATCAAGGACACCATCGAAGGCTTCACCGCCATCTGCGACGGCGACCTCGACCACATTGCAGAGCAGGCGTTCTTCAACGTCGGCGGCCTGGATGACGTTGAGCGCCAGTGGGCCAAGATCCAGGAACAGACCAAGTAATATGGCTGAGCTTGAGGTTGAGATTGTCGCAGCGGATCACTTCGTGTGGTCCGGAGCGGCCAAGATGGTCAAGGCCCGCACCAGCGATGGTGAAATCGGAATCCTGCCCGGCCACTCGCCCCTGCTGGCGATCCTGGCCGAAGGTGAACTGGCCATTGAGCCGGTTTCCGGGGACCGTATTGCCGTGGCTGTTGACGGCGGATTCTTCTCCGTTGACAACAACCGCGTGGTGATTGTTGCTGACAACGCCCAACTGGGCGACGCGGCTACTGCTGGGATCCGCTAGCACGACACTGATGGACGCACCCACTCTCACGTTCATCGGACTGGCAATCGCTTTTGGATTGCTGATTTTCGCACTGTGCCTTTCGGGGGTGCGCCGCTTCAATCTGCGGCGCGCCCTTGGCACGGTGGACGCCTCCATTTGCACGGCTGGAAACAGTTGGCAGATGGGGGTTTGCCGTTATCAGGACAATGACCTCGAATGGTTCCGGCTGCTCTCTTTGAGCGTGCGGCCCAAGCACACATTCAAGCGCAGTTCCCTGGAACTGCTTGGCCGCCGAAAACCCACTGAAGCCGAGGCCGTTAAGGTCCAGCCCGACGTCGTCATTGTCGAGCTGCGGTATGAAGGCCAGGACCTGCGGCTGGCCATGAAATTCGATGCCTACACTGGACTGTCCTCCTGGCTGGAAGCCGGGCCGGTTGTCGGCGTAGGTACCTGGCGCTAGGCACGTGGACTGGATTGCCGATATCCGGTTGACGGACGGGCCGCTGTACTGGACGGCCTGGGTCCTTGGCGTTGCCGCCGGCGTGTGGCTGATCCTCCGCCCACAGCCGCTGGGCCGCCGCCGCTGGCTGCTGAGGGTGGCTGCTGCCCTTGCTGTGGCTGCCGGACTGGTACTCCTGGTCCATTGGATCCTCATTTATCTCACGTCCGCATTCCCTGACGAACTGCCCTGGCAGGTTCTGTCCTGGGTGTTCGCGGGCGTCGCCGCCTTCTCTTTCCTGCTGCTGCGGTTCCGACCCGGATCATGGCGCCGCCGTGCGCTGGACATCGTTGCCTTCCTCGCCGTGGTCCTGCTGTGTGCCCTGCAGATCAATGCCTATTTCGGCCTCAACAAAACCGTGTCGGACCTGACGGGAACAGCACTGACACGCATCCCGGCCCTTGAGCAGGAGCTGACACGCCAGCCCGGCAGTATCGCCCGGCCCCTGACCGGCTGGGAAGCCGCCGGCGAGCTTCCCCCTGCGGGCGTCCTGCGCACCGCATACATCCCGGCAACAGCCTCCGGCCTCCAGACGCGGAACTCGTTCATCTGGCTCCCTCCTGCCTACTTTGCCGCCAACCGTCCGAGTCTCCCGGTCCTGGTGCTCGTTCCTGGCCAGCCGGGCGGTCCGGCTGACTGGCTGACCGGAGGTTCGCTGCAGCAGCGCATGGACAACTTCGCAGCGCAGCACGGGGGAGTGGCACCTGTGGTTGTGGTGGTTGATCCCAACGGCAGCCAGTCCGCGAACCAGCTCTGCATGGACAGCTCCATCGCCAAAGCCGACACCTACATGTCCGTGGATGTTCCTGCCTGGATCCTGGCCAACCTTGACGTGGACACCGATCACCGGCGGTGGGCTGTCGGCGGGTTCAGCTTTGGTGCCACGTGCGCCCTCCAGATGGTCACGCGCCATCCGGAACTCTATTCCGGCGCCCTGGCCTTTGCGAGCGAAAGAGAACCGGCGCTGGCCAAGGAACGCCACAAGACCGTGGACGCCGCGTTCAACGGTGACACCGCTGCCTTTGACGCCCAGGTGCCGCTGACACTGATGAAGGAACGGCAATATCCGGGCAGTGTGGCCTACTTCGCAGCGGGGGCCACCGATCCGGAGTTTGTGGCCAACCTTCGGAAGCTCAGCGAGGCTGCCCGCGGTGCGGGCTTCACGGTGGGGGTGGACGAGGTGCCACGGGTTGGACATTCATGGGACATGCTGACTCCGGGCCTGACCAACGGGCTGGATCTCCTCACCGCACAGTGGGGTTGGGACAGGTGAAGGCCCTGAATGAGGCGCGCGCCCCTGCCCTGCTCTGGTCCACTGTGGGGCTGCCGGCCGCCCAAAGATTCTGGGATTACCTGCGTTCGGTGCCCCTGACGCTGGGCATCCTGGCGGTTTTCCTGGTGGTCGGTGCGGTCACGGGAAGCTACCTCAGCGGTCCACCCGTGGAGTTGCTGCCTCTTGCCGGCGTCAGCGCCCCCGGACTGAGGGGCGGTGCCTGGTGGGCGCTTTTCACGTCCCTGTTCTTTGCCACGAATCCGCTGGCGTACCTGGTTGCCTCCCTCATGATCCTGGTGCTGCTTGGCCTCGCCGAGCGGAGCCTGGGACTGGTTCGGACCGGGGCGTTGTTCCTTGGCGGCCAGTTCGCCGCTGTCACAGTGTTTTTGCTCCTCACCCAGCTGGCCCGTTACGCGGGTGACGGGTGGCTGGGACTAATGGCGGACTACAGCCTGATCGGTCCCTACGCCGCTGTCCTGACCGTTTCCCTGGCGGCGAGCGGACGGCTTCCGGTCCTTTGGCGCCGACGGCTGCGGACAGCTGTACTCTCAGTGGCCCTCCTGCTGGTTCTGTATGTAGGGCATGCAGAAACTGTCATCGGCCTGATCGGAGCCGTTCTTGGCCTCGCCGCGAGCTGGTGGCATCAGGGTGACCTCGGGCATCTGCATGCACCCCGTTCGACAGGCCGCGAGACGAGAAATCTGCTGGCACTGACGGTTGCCGTGTTCGCGGTGGGACCAATCCTGACCGCTGTTGCCCGCACACCGACGGGCCCACTGGCACTGCTCCGGGATGTGGTCCTGAACCCCGTGCCCACCCTCAGCCAGCTTGAGGCGAACTGCGGCGCAACGGTGGAGGCGTCCTGCCTGGAAGTGGGACGGGCAGGATTCACGGGGCCGTTCGGGCTCGCCGTGGCAGTGGTGCCGGTTGTCCTGCTGCTGATCTGTGCCGACGGCATGCGCCGCGGCCGCAGGATGGCCTTGCGCATCACCCTCGCGATCCAGCTCGCTGTCACGGCCTTGGCTGCCGTGTACCTGGCCCTGTTTGCGCTGATACCGCATTACCCGTCCCGTCCGCATACCTCCTCCATGGGTTCCGGGTTCGCCCACATCCTGCCATTGGTGATCGTGCCCCTGCTGCTGACAGTGCTGTTGTGGGTCAACCGCCGGCAATTCCGTGTGGAGACAGTTCCGTCCGCCCGCCGGAGGCTGGTGGCCGTCGTCGGAGGTGTCTGGCTGCTCCTGGCCGGGAGCTACACCGCGGCATGGCTCGCAGCAGGCGGGTTGACCCGCGACGGAGGTCCCCTCGGCCTGCTGGCGGAGCTGTCCAGGCAATACCTGCCGGTACCGCTTCCCAACCTTTACCGCAGGGTGTTCGCGGACCGGAACAGTCTTGAATCCCTGATCTTCGGCTACTCCGGACCTGTTTTCTGGCTGGTGGCGCTGGCCGGTGTCTGGTCGGTCCTCCTCGGCCGGCATCATGGCAGTGACTCTGGCCATGATGACCGGGCCAGGGCCCGCAAGCTGCTCCACCAGGGCGGCGATTCGCTCTCCTGGATGGCTCTCTGGGAACCCAACCGTTATTGGTTCAGCCCGGACGGACACGGCGCGGTGGCGTATCAGCAGCACGGCAGCGTGGCACTGACCCTCGCGGGGCCCTTCGGTGCAGCGGATGCCCGGCTCCGGACCGCCGAGGGATTCCTCGATTACTGTGCCAGCGGCGCCCTCATTCCCGCTTTGTACTCCTGCGACGACACCTTGTGGCCCATGCTTCAGCGACGCGGCTTCCAGCGTGTATCGGTGGCCCAGGAGACCAGGCTGGCCCTCCGGGATCTTGAATTCAAGGGCAAAGAATGGCAGAACGTGAGGACAGCGCTGAACCGGGCGGCCAAGATCGGCGTCAAAGCCGTCTGGGGGACCTACCATGGGCTGCCTCAGGAGCTGCGCGCCCGGCTGAGTGAAGTCTCGGAGGAATGGGCCGCCGGCAAGTCCGTGCCCGAAATGGGCTTCACCTTGGGCGGCATCGATGAACTGATGGATGACGAGGTGCTGTGTTGCCTCGCCGTTGACGGCGAAGGCACCGTTCATGGGGTCACCAGTTGGCTGCCCGTTTACGACGACGGGAAGGTGGTCAGCCGTACCCTGGACGTGATGCGCCGGGCAGCTGAGGGATTTCCCGGCGTGATGGAGTTCCTGATTGCCTCGGCAGTGCTTGAGTTGAGGGACTCGGTGGAGGTCATCTCACTGTCCGGTTCGCCCCTTGCCCGGCTTCCCCATGACGGGGACGGGGACGGGGGCAGTGCACCGGAACCCGTTCCGGCCGAGAACCTGGTGCGCATTCTTGATGTGGTGGGCCATGCCCTCGAGCCGGTCTATGGCTTTCGTTCGCTGGCTGCCTTCAAATCCCGTTTCAAGCCCGAGTACCGGGCCCTTTACCTGTACTACCAGGACCCCTTGCAGCTGCCAGCCATTGGGCGCGCGCTCACGCGTGCCTATCTGCCGGGACTTTCGCTGCGGCAGGGAGCGCGGCTGGTCCGGAACCTCGTAAGCTAAGGCGAAAAATGCGGGCTGTCGTCGGTTTGGTTGCCGGCAAGCGTGAATCCCGCCACCGAAGGTGCATCGCGTATCCCCGCGACTAACATTTGTGACACTTTGTCATAAACAAGAAGATCCCCGGCACGGATGCCGGGGATCTTCCATGAGCTGAAGCCCGTATAGAGCGGCCTTCAAAGCTGTGGGACTAGACCAGCGTTACGCCGGTGGCCTGGGGGCCCTTGGCGCCCTGACCGATTTCGAACTGAACACGCTGGTTCTCGTCGAGGGTCTTGAAGCCACCGGTCTGGATCTCGGAGTAGTGAACGAAGACATCGCCATCGGAGTCATCCGGGGTGATGAAGCCGAAGCCCTTTTCAGCGTTGAACCACTTGACGGTTCCCTGTGCCATTTTTATTTCTCCTCATTATGGAACTTGTCTAAGTCCTGCACAGTTCGTGCTGGACTTGGTCACTCCGCGAGAAGAATCCTTCACTGCCCGTTCCTAAAAGAACCGGCCCTGCAGGAGCTTCGCGCTCGCAACTTGTCTTGCGAGCATGAAAAACACCTACACAAAGACTGTTCTAAGAATTTCACGCCGTTTCTTTCAGGTCAACGCCTCTGAACAGCCAATCCTGCAAATTTTGGCTAAAAACCCGGTGAATCCCCTCGTCAGGGGGAGGCCGGCCTCAGAAGAGCCGGGATTCGCTGTCATCGACACCGCGCATGGCATCGTAGTCCAGCGTGATGCAGTCAATGCCGCGATCGTTGGCCAGCACCTTGGCCTGGGGTTTAATCTGCTGGGCCGCGAAGATTCCGCGTACCGGCGCCAACAGTGGATCCCGGTTGAGCAGCTCAAGGTAGCGCGTCAGCTGCTCCACGCCGTCGATGTCCCCGCGCCTCTTCAGCTCGATGGCTACGGTGGCGCCGGCGGAGTCCCGCGCCAGGATGTCCACCGGGCCGATGGCGGTGAAGTACTCACGGCGGATCAGGGAAAACCCCTCGCCCAGGGTTTCAATCTGATCGGCGAGCAGCCGCTGCAGGTCCGCTTCGACGCCGTCCTTGATCAGGCCCGGGTCCACGCCCAGGTCATGGGAGGACTCGTGGAGCTGTTCATGGATGTTGATGATGAGCCTGTCATCGGTCTTGGCCGACTGCACGGTCCACTGTTCTGTGACGCCGAGTTCGAGGTCCACGTCCTCCGGCGTTGTGACGCGGAGGGTTGCCGGCGGACTCATCCAGTTCAGGGGTTTATAGGAACCGCCGTCAGAGTGGACCAGCACCGACCCGTCGGCCTTGACCAGCAGCAGCCTGGTGGCAAGGGGGAGATGGGCTTTAAGCCGGCCAACATAATCAACTGAGCATTGGGCTATGACAAGTCGCACGCCGTACACACTACCGGGGCTAGGGCAGAATGGAGGCATGCCGCGCTCCAACCGTCCCCGCCGCCCGGTCTCCGGAAAGGGTGCAGCTGCAAAGGCAGGCCCGGCCGGAAAGGCAGCAGGCAAAAAGGGGAACGGGGAAGTCCCCGAACTGGATCTGGAGCGGGCACGGGCCGGAATTGCCCGCCGGGAAAGTGCCCCGGACGGCGAGTGGATGGTCCGGACCATGACTGCCAGAAACGCCGAAAAGACCTACATCTGTCCCGGCTGCTCCACCGCCGTAGTCCCGGGAGTGGCCCACCTCGTGGTGTGGAAGGACGATCACCTGTTCGGGGCTGCCGCGGGCCTGGCGGAGCGGCGCCACTGGCACACGAACTGCTGGCTGTCCCGGTCCTACCGCTACCGCTGAGGAACCAGGGCCAGGGCACGAAGGTTTCAGGACGCCCGGAGTCGCTAAGCTGACAGGCATGACTTTTGATCCGGCGTCGTACCACTTCTCCCAGCCTTCAGGCCCGTCACCCATCCGCGCGTCCACGGTCCTGCCTGCGCGGCGGGAGAACATCCACCTCCACACGGAGGACGGCCATGAACTGGTGGGGGAACTGGCCCTGCCGGAATCCGGCCCTGTCACCGCCACGCTGATCACCCTGCACCCCCTCCCGACCCACGGCGGGTTTATGGACTCGCATGTTTTCCGGAAGGCGTCCTACCGGCTTCCGGCGCTGGCAGGGGTGGCGG
>NZ_QAIQ01000134.1 GCF_003061105.1 Arthrobacter sp. HMWF013 | reverse complement strand
GCTTTCAGGACGCCAGCCCGCAACGGTGGCGCCGGCGTCGAGCAGTTCGGCAATGCGCCTGACGGCAGTCAACGTCATTCGACGGCTTGAACCGCCGAGGTACAACAGCCGGTAGTGTGTCCCGCCCGTGGTGAGCAGCCCGCCGTCAGGAGTGACTGTGACGTGGTTGAGCAGGCCGTCCAGGTTGATGAAATCGAACCCGTGGCCCTCGGGGACTTCCGGCGCCGAGTCGCCGAACACGCCCGTGACTGGAGCCTCTTCGCCGTAGAAGTATGCAACATCCGCCGCGTGCGTTCCCTGCTGCAGCAGGTGGGAGCAGCGTGCCATGTAGTCGAGCCACGGTTTGGCAGCGTGCGCCCAGGTTTCGTTCCGGGAGAAGGACTGGCCGAGGTACGGGGAGAGGGTGATGCCGGGCTTCGGAACGGCGTCCGGCTGGTGCGGTGACGTGTGGATGTTGATGAGATTGACGCCCAGCACAAATTCCATGTCCACGATCGGCTTGAGTTTGCGTGGCGTGAAGAAAAACGGCTTTCCGAAGGCGCTCATGGACTCAGCGCCGGTGGCTGCCTTGCCGTACACGTGGGCCACGGAAGCGGCGCCGCGAAGGTCGGCCACATACGTGGCCTGCGGGCCGGTTTCAGGTTCAAAGCACCACATCGCACCCATGGGAATATCTGCATGGGAGCGCATTTCCAGGTCATCGCCCAGCTGTGGCCGGTGGTCCTCGAGGGCCTCCGCGTAGTACGTCATGCCCCGCTCCCGGGCGATGCCGGCAATGGCCCCGTAGTGATTCTCGGCGAGGAGCCCGGAGATGGTCTTCCGGAGGTCCCAAAGGAAGGCGTCACTCTGTTGGGCGTCGCCCACGATAATGCCGGTGACCGCAGGGAGCCAGGGGAGCAGGTCGTAGCCGCGGCGTACCTCGAACTCCTTCCGCATGGCGGCAGTCCAGTTCTGCGGCCCGGACTCGATGCTGTCGCTGAGCAGGGCCGATACGCCCTTGGGACCGAGGAGTTCGCCGCCAAGGGCTTCTTGGAAGAAGCGAAGGTAGTTCTCGAAGTACTCGGTGACCAGGCCGGCGTCGAGTTTGTCCACCTCCAGGCCGGTGGCGTCTTCAGGCGCCGGGGCGTTGAGGTGCCCGGTCAGGGAGTGGCCAAACCTGAGGACCGTCCACTCTCCCTCGTCCGGCAACCAGTCCAAGGTACCGTCCGCGCCGAGGTGGCTGGTGACGTCAATGACGTCCTCCGGCCGGACGGCGTCTGCCGCGTTGACGGGATCGCCGTCGAGCGCATAGAAGTCAGGCACAGGCGCGTAGCCGGCCTTTTCTTCCGCCCGCGTGATGCGTGCACCGGAGAAGAGCCCCAGCGCCGACACATTGAACATCGCCCCAGAACCCGCGGCCGCCGGCAACGAAAGGGGCTTCACGCCGGGCGCTACCGGGATGCTGCCCGCCGTCCCGGCCTCCAGTGCGAGCCTGAAGAACTTGGCTGTGACGGGAGGAAAGCTCGCCGAGCGCACCGGCGAGGCGGATGCCGGGAGGTCGACGACGGCGCTGAACGTGACGCCGTCATGGCTGGCTTCCAGCCGTGCCCGGGGAGCCGGCCGTACGCCGAAACCGCGTGCGGCAGGCAATCCAACACGGACTGATGAAACCTGAGTGGGATCATCGAATTCAGCGACGAGCCAGCCCGCGGGCCCTTCGTCCCGGAGTTCAACGGGGGGCCAGTAGCGGCCGTCCGCGAGCGTATCCAGCGTCCGATCTCCGGAGGTCTGGCTACTGGCGCCAATACGCGCCGGGACAAGGGGAAGGTGGCCGTCCCGCCGCGGCAATGCCAACACTGCGATGTCTTCGTAGTGGTCCGGCACGCCAATAGGATCCTTCCGGATAGCCGCGAACGGTACGTCCTGGTAGGGACCTGACGACGACGGCGGGGCGGCCACGATGACCCGCTCCCCTTGGCCTGCGCTCACGTTCGTGACGCTCCAGACAAGCTTCTTCATGCCTGCGGCCGGCCGTACCCATGGCCCGCCGGTTGCACTCCAGCCGGCCGACGTCGCAACCGCCAGCTCAAGGCCCAGCCGGTCCGCAGCGGTTGCGGCGCACCTCATGGCAGACTGCCAGGCCGGGGAACGGAACGCCACCCGCTCCGGCGTGTATTGGGGAAGGCCCATCGACCCGGTGAAGGCCTGGACGCCGCCCGCGCCCGAGGCCGCCAGCCATTTGAGGTCCTTCTCAATGCCGGATTGATCGACGTTGCCGTCCATCCAGTGCCACCAAGCACGGGGTCTGGCGGACATGGGCGGATTTACGAAGCTGTTGAAGAGCACGTCGCTGTTGGGGGCGTGGGTGGGCGTGTTGTCGCGGGGCACTGGATTGTCCTTCAGGGCAGGGAGACGGCAAGGGCCGCCAAGACTAGATTCACCATAGGACGAGCTGCCGGGCCGATGGGGGGAAACAGCCATGCGGAGAGAAGATGGTGAGCATAGACGATAACTATTTCCATGGCTGCCGTGACCTGACCTACCTTGAATGACAGGAGCCAGCTTGTGATCCAGGGAACAAGTCCCCGCACAGGGCTCGAATCCACTGATCGCTGAGGCGACAGGACAACGAAGTCATGAAAGGCCACACCATGAAGAAAGCAACTAGCCCTGCGGGCCGGAGGTTCGTCTCCGCCGCGGCGCTCGCGTCCGTGACGGCACTGGCATTGAGCGCCTGCGGTGGCGGTGACGCAGCCAGCGAGCCGATTGTCGAAGAAACGGGGCCGGTGGAAATCACCCTTGCCACCCCCGCCTACACCGGCGGCGGAGCAGGCAACCCATACTTGGCCTTGATGGAAGCCTTCAAGGCAGAGAACCCCAACGTTACGGTCAAGCTTGTGGAGTCCCCGGCCGACCAGCACGGCCAGACCATGCGCACCCAGCTCCAGGCAGGCAACGCCCCGGACCTGTTCTACGTCACTGCCGGCCGCGGCAACAACCAGTCATTCGCCTCACTCGCGGAAGCCGGCTATCTCCACGAACTGACCGACCAGAAATGGGCAGCGGACGCGATTCCCGAATCGGCGAAGAACCTCTACGTCGACGACGAAAAGATCTTCGCCGTCCCGGCGGACCTCGCCCCGATCACTCAGCTCCAGAACAAGGGCGTGCTGAAGGAACTCGGCTTGGAACAGGCAGCCACGCTGGACGAAGTCGTCGAGCAGTGCAAGACCGCCCGGGCGGCCGGAAAGTCCTTGTTCGCCGTCGCCGGCACCTCGGGTGCCAATATGGGTCTCCAGGCCATGCAGCTGGCTGCCGGCATCGTTTACGCTGAAGATCCCCAGTGGGACACCAAACGCGAGAAGAAGGAAACCACGTTTGCCGATTCCGACTGGAAGAAGGTGCTGGAGCAGATTGTGGAGTTCAAGGATGCAGGCTGCTACCAGGACGGTGCGGCAGGCGCTGGGTTTGACCAGCTCTTCCCCTCTGTTGCCCAAGGCAAGGTAGCAGCAGTGTTCGCTCCGGCCGGTGCCGTGGCCGCCCTGCGCGGCCAAGTCAAGGACGGTTCATTCGACGTCGCCGTCGTTCCCGGCGAAACCGCCGCTGACACCCGCCTCATAGCCAGCCCGGGCAACGCCCTGGCCGTTAACGCCGCTGGCAAGCACAAGGGCACTGCCCTGAAGTTCCTCGAGTTCCTGGCAAAGCCCGCCAACCAGGACGCACTTGCCAAAGCCAATGGCAACGTCTCGGTGACGGCCGCGGTCTCCGGCACTGTCCCCTCGCAGTTCCCCACCCTTGAGCCGTTCTTCTCCGAGCCTGACAAAAAGATCGTTACGCAGCCGAACTACCTTTGGCCGAACAGTGGCGTTTACGACTCTTTGGGCACCGGCATCCAAGGTCTGCTGACAGGCCAGGCCACACCGGACCAGGTCCTGAAAACCATGGACGAGCAGTACAACCGCGGCGCCTAGCCCACGGCTCCGCAACCTGATTGGAAGAACATCCCATGACCGCACAACTTGAGCAGAAAACGGAGGGCGCCCGGGTCACCGGGCGCCAGCCCCGCTCCACCAAGTGGAACGGCAGCAAAGGCCACAACCGCTCCGATCATCGCTTCGCTACCTGGTGGTGGTTCACCCCGGCACTCCTGGCCCTTGTGCTCATTCACTACGCCCCGAGTGCCATCGGTGGATTCTTTGCCTTCACCAACTGGAAAGGCATAGGAAAGTGGCAGTTCGTCGGCTGGGACAACTTCGCATCGATCGCCGAGGGCGGTCCCACCACCACTGCCCTTATCAACACGTTCATCATCGGCATCTCCTTCGTGGTGCTCACCAACGTCCTGGGTCTGCTTCTGGCACTGGGCCTGAACCGAACAGTGAAGTCCCGCAACGTCATCCGGACCCTGATCTTCGCGCCGGTGGTCCTGAGTTCGCTGGCAACGTCCTACATCTGGAAGTTCATCTTCGAACAGGACGGCCCCCTCAACGAATTCCTGGTGTCCGTCGGCCTTGAGTCCCTGCAACGGACCTGGCTGGGGGATCCAGCGACCGTTCTTCCCGCCATCATCATGGTGATGGTGTGGCAGAACGTCGGTCTGGTCATGGTGATGTACCTTGCCGGACTGGCGACCGTCTCCCCGGAACTCGAAGAAGCTGCTTCATTGGACGGCGCAACGCTGTGGCAGAGGTTCAACTACGTGGTCCTGCCCGCCATCATGCCGTCGGTTGTTATCGCCATGACCCTCATGCTCATCAACGGCCTCCGGGTCTTCGACCAGATCCAGGCACTGACCGGCGGTGGACCCTACGGCGCCTCCGAGACCCTGGCCGTCACCATCTATAAGGAGACCTTTGTGATGGGCCGCTTCGGCTTCGGTGCCGCCCTTGCCCTGGTCATGTCGGTAATCATCATCATCCTGACAGTGGCCCAGCGCCTCCTCCTCCGCTCCAACGCCAAAGGGTAGTCAGCCATGTTCCGCTATACAAAGAAGACCTTCCTCCGCGAGGCTTTCCTGATCCTGGTGGCGCTCGTTTTCCTGCTGCCGTTCTACTTCCTGGTCAACCTCGCGTTCAAGAACGGCTCCGACGCGCTCACGACGTCTGCCATGCAGCTGGCCACCAACCCCACCCTGGAAGCCTTCGGCCAAGCCCTTCGCGGCGGACGCCAGGCCACGCTCATGGATGGCATGCTCAACAGCATCATCATCACCGGCGGCAGCGTCCTGATGCTCGTGGCTGTTGGGTCCATCTCGGCTTACACACTGAGCCGCCGGACGGGAAAGCTGAGCAAGGTTGCCATGGGCCTGATCCTCGTGACGATGGTCCTTCCCGCACAGGCCGCCATCATTCCCATCTACGTGGGGATGCGCAACGTCGGCCTCGTCGGCACACACGTCGGCACCATCATCATGTATTCGGGCGCGCTGCTCCCCATCGCGATCTTCCTTTACATGGGGTTCACCAACGGGATAGCCAGGGACTACGAGGAAGCGGCCCAGATCGACGGGGCCTCCCGGTTCACCGTATTCCGGAAGATCATCTTCCCCCTGCTTTCTCCCGCTACGGGGACGGTGGCCATCTTCACCGGCCTTATTGTCTGGAATGACTTCTTCACCGGACTGATCTTCCTCAACGGATCCGACGCCGTAACGTTGCCTGTGGTGATCTACAACTTCGTCGGCGAGAGCGTGTCCCAGTGGAACGTGATCTTCGCGGCCATCATCATCTCGATGATCCCCATCCTCGCGTTCTTCCTCGTGGCCCAGAAACAGTTCATCCAGGGCTTCACGGGGGGTGTGAAGTCTTGACGCCGTTGAGACTGGCCAAGGGCGTCGAAGGTCAACGACGGGCCGATCAGGGCGACGGCACCTACCGTAATCCCGTCTTCGCGGGAGACCATCCTGACCCCGCCATCCTGTGCGACGGCGATGACTACTACCTGACTTTCTCCTCCTTTGAATCGACGCCAGGGCTCATCATCTGGCACTCGCGGGACCTGCTGAACTGGGAACCCCTGGGGCCTGCCCTGCCTGCGCCCATCGGCAACGTCTTTGCGGTGGACATGTGCAAGGTCGAGGGCAGGTACTTCATCTACGTCCCCATCATTTCCACTGCTGTCTCCCCGGATCCAACCGCACCGCCGCAAATCTATGTGATCCACGCCGAAGACATGGCCGGTCCGTGGAGCGAACCCATCAATTTGGGCATTTCAGGGCACATCGATCCCGGACATGTCGTGGGAGAAGACGGGAAGCGGTACCTTTTCCTCAGCGGCGTCAGCCGTGTCCGGCTTACCACCAACGGCCTGGCAACCGACGGGCCGGTTGAACATGTGTATGACGGCTGGCGCTATCCGGATGACTGGGTCACCGAGGCCTACGCCCTGGAGGGACCCAAGCTCACCCGGCGCGGCGAATGGTTCTATCTCACGACGGCGGTGGGCGGCACCTCGGGTCCGCCCACCGGCCATATGGTCACGGTGGCCCGCTCCCGCTCAGTTCATGGGCCCTGGGAAGACTGCCCCCGGAACCCCATCATCCGGACATGGGATCCGGAGGAACCGTGGTGGAGCAAGGGCCACGCAACCCTCTTTGAGGGCCCGGATGGCCAGTGGTGGAGCATCTACCACGGCTACGAGAACGGTTTCACAACGTTAGGCCGGCAGACGCTTCTGGAACCCATCGAATGGGCCGACGACGGATGGCCGCGCGCATCCGGCGGAGACCTCTCAGCGCTGTTGCCCGCACCTCTGCCGGCCACATCCGACGCAGCTGACCATACCCCCGGCCTACCACTGTCTGACGACTTCTCGGAAGAGCGCTTTGGTATCCAGTGGTCCTTCCACGCGCCGTCCAAGGACGAGTACCTCCGCGTTTCATTGGACGACGGGCTCCTGCTGCAGGCACGCGGAACAAATCCCTCGGGCAGTTCTCCGCTGACGTGCATCGTCGGTGACCGGCGGTACGAGATCAGTGTTGAGATGGAGCTTCTCCAAGGTGCGCAGGGCGGGCTGCTGCTCTATTACAGTGACCGGCTGTTCTGCGGCATGGGCCATGACGGCGATCGGATGAACAGCTACCGCGCTGGAAGGAACATTCCCTATTGGCGCGAACCGGCGCCTTCGGGGACCGCGATCCATCTACGCATAGTCAACGACGGACACATCGTCACCCAGTACTACAGCCCGGACGGAATTGACTGGACCCGGCATGGCCTGCGGTTCAACGTTGCCGGCTACAACACCAACACTGCAGACGAGCTCCTCAGCCTGCGGCCGGCACTTTTCGCGACGGGTAGCGGGCACGTTCGGTTCAAAAACTTCCAGTACCGCGCCCTGGATGGGTGAACGCCTGTACCGATTCACTCCGGTAGAAAAAGAATGAAAGTTGCAGATGAGCATCCCAAGACTTGAACGCCATGACAGCCATACCCGCCTGATCGTGGACGGTGCACCGTTCCTCTGTATGGGCGGTGAACTCCACAACTCCAGCTCCTCCGATCGCCACTACATGGCACCTGTGTGGGACAAAGTTTCCGTTTCCGGGGCGAACACTGTTATTGCGACTGTGGCCTGGGACCAGGTTGAGCCTGCAGAAGGTTCTTTTGATTTCTCCGGCCTTGACGGGCTCCTCGAAGATGCACGGACCGCTGGCTTGAGGTTGATCCTCATCTGGTTTGGGTCCTTCAAGAACGCGTCATCCACTTACGCACCCATGGGTTCGCGCTGACAGAACACGCTTCCCAAGGGCAGCCCGCGGACCGAACCCCATGGAAACACCCTTCTCCTATAAGGGCTCCATGCCTCGACCAACACTGTCCGTGTTCTCTGACGAGCTCTTTAGCGCTGACAAGCTGGCCTACTGCCGATTAATGGCACATCTTGCCGAGGTTGACCAACAGCACACAGTGATCATGGTCCAGGTGGAAAACGAGGTCGGGCTTCTCGGAGTGGGCAGGGACCGATCGGCAGCAGCCCAGGCCTCTTGGGAATCGCCGGTTCCGGTGCCACTTCGCAAAGCCCTCGCGAACAATGCTGACGCGTTCGATCCCGTAGTGGCAGAGGTTCTCCGACCAGTCATCGCTTCGGAGGCCAGCTGGGCTCAGCATTTTGGTGATGGCAACGCCGTCGCGGACGAAACCTTCATGGCTTGGGCTTTCGCGACGTACGTCGGTGGACTTGCAGCCGCTGGAAAGGAAATCCTGGAGCTTCCCGCTTTCGCCAATGCCTGGCTCGGTCCGCAGCACGGTCAGGATCTTCCCGGAAACTACCCAAGTGGCGGACCGACCGCGAAGATGCTGCCAGTCTGGCGGACGGCAGCACCAGCCATCGATCTCCTGGCCCCGGATATCTACGTTTCGAACTCAGCCGACGTCATGGCACAGTACGCGTCGTCGGAAAATCCCCTGTTCATTCCCGAAGCCCGGTTCCGTGCAGGGGACGCCTTTCTTGCTATCGGGCGCTTTGGTGGGTTGGGTTATCAGGTCTTTGGCCTTGAAGATGGCCGTGAGGGAAACCAATTTGGCCAGGCGTGCCGGGCGATACTGGCTCTCACCAAAGAGATTGTTGACGCCCAACGGGATAGCCGGATCTTTGGATTCGCTTTGGAACAGGACGAAGATTCCGTGATGACAACGCTTGGCGGCGCCTCCATCACCGTAAGAAATTCAGCAAAGCTCTACGGTGCCATGCTGCTTGACGCCGGTGTAATCCTGCCTCCGCCTTCAGAACTCCCCGGCGAGACCGAGGGTGCGGCCCACGGGCATACCCCTGGGGACGGCCGTCCCTTCGGACTGATACTCGAAACGGGACCGTTGGAGTTCCTCGTGATTGGGCAGGGCGCGCTGTTCGATTTCCGTAAAGAGGACTCGGAACTCGAAATTGATTCTGTGCTTGAGCTGCGGCTTACCGTAGAAGGCTGGAAGGATGGCCGTCTTCTGAACGGCGATGAGCGGCTCCAAGTTCTCCAGGGAGACAACATCAGCGCCGCCCGGATCAAGCTGCTGGAGTTCGTCTAGGCTCCAGCGGCCACAAGGGCGGGTGCCACCTCCACGGTGGCACCCGCCCTGTGTTTGCCGCCAACTACCTCAAGCGGTCTATGATCGACCTCGCCCCCAGCACGGCCAGGGCCACGGACGTCAGCGTGGGGTTGCAGGCAGTGGACGTCGGGATGACGCCGTTCCCGGCAACATACAGGCCCTCAGTACCCCAGACCTGGCTGTCCGGACCGCACACCGAGCGGCCGTCGTCGAACTGCCCCATCCGCACGGACCCCTGATAGTGGAGGGACGACCCTGCCGGGAGGAGGAACGGCGGCCGGTCGTCCAGGAAGGTGCCCAGGGCCTTGCCCGCCCTGGTGACCGCGTCCTTGGCCGCCTCAATGACCCGCAAGTCCTTCCACGTGAGGTTGTAATGGATGGTCATCCGCGGCATCCCGTAGTGATCCAGGGAGGCTTCCTCGAATTCCACCCGGTTTGCTTCGACGGTTTCGGTGGCACAGAACCAGCCAAGTCCAACAATAGATCCCGGGATCACGGCGTCCTCTTCCGCGAGTGGCACGGGTGAGGCATCGAGCTGCATCACCTGGCCGTGGAATGGGTCCTGGTCCGTGTACGGAACCCACGAAACACCGCTGTGCTGCGCCGCTCCAGCCTCACCAAAGACCGGCAGTCCGGCCTCGAGCGCCTCGGACGGGAGGCGGACAGCGCTGATCACCTGCGGCTGGTCATTAAGATAGCGGCCGAGCGCCCGCATCCTGATGCCGGACGCGAACAGTACCTGAGGGGTCCGGAGGGCATCTGCTGCCACTACCACCACCGGGGCCGCAACAACCGTCTCAGTTCCCGTGGCGAGGTCCCGCAGGGCGACGCCTGAGACGCGTCCGCCGTCGAACATTACCCGTTGACAGAGGGTCCTGGCGCGCAATTCAAAATAGTCACCTTGCGCCTCCGGCTCAGCCAGCGGTCCAAGCACGACGTCGGTCCCGGACCACGTGATGGTCCCATCAGCATGCTTGCGGACAGCAAGCGGCATCGGCTGGACAGCTGCGGCGCCGGTACGGGAAAACTCGCCGGCGAGCCGCCGACGGACCTCGGCTGAGAAGGGTGCGTCCTCAAACGCATCGGCGGTCACCGCCAGCAGACGTTCAGCAACCGACAAGGCTGCGTCGAGCGTGCCGTCGTCCAGGAACGCAATCCGCTCCGATCCTCCGGGCCGAGGACAGGCACAGGTCCAGTGCGCGCCCATTCCTCCGACGTTGCTGGACATCGCCGCGGCAGGCATGCCTGTCCACGGCGCCGGTTCGTCGGGTCGAAGCAGGAAGGTGCCGGGCCGCCCTGGGCCGGGAGCCGGCGCTTCGGGGCTGACGGAGGCCGCCGGGCCCTGAGAGGCGACCTGCGCGGCGGACCTGTCCTGGAGGGTAGGCATGTTCTTGACGTGGAGGCCTGGCCGGTCGCCCAGGGTAGGCCCTGTTTCGACCATGAGGATCCGCAACTGCGGAGCTTCGTCGTGGAGGACACGGGCGTAGGCGGAACCGGAAGGGCCGCTGCCGACTATGACGACGTCAAACGCCTCGGCGGGCTGGTCAGAGGTGGTTTTCACGGGAAATCCTTTGCGGATTACTCAAGTGCCGAGGTAAAAGTCGGGGCACGGTGCCCGGGAGCATCAGCACACGAAGTGCGCCGGGAATGATGCAGGCACCTGCAAAAACGGTACCGGGTTGACGCCCCGGGGAGGGACGCGGCCACCATTCGAACTGGTGATGCGCGGCATCCGGGTTAGTGATCCTTCCGGCACTGCCCAACGCGCTGCCCTGCAGGTAGCTTTGGGAACACGCCCGTCGTAGGTCGGTGCGACATGTCGCGTTGAGAACGCGCCAAAACACGAGGAGCTGGGTGTGAGTACCGCCCATCAGATCAAGCGTGGAGTCAGTTTCTACAGCTACCAGGAAGAGTGTTTCCTGAAGAAAATGTCCCTTGAGGATTGTGTCCGGGAAGCCGCCGCCATCGGTGCTTTCGGCGTCGAAGTAATCCCTGAGCAGTCCATGACCGGATACCCAAACCCCGGTGACGGGTTTTACCGCCAGTGGGATGAGTGGATGGAAAAGTACGGCACCACCACCATCGCCACGGATCTGTTCATCGATACCAAGCGCTACCCTGGCCGCGTCATGACATTGGATGAGATGACAGAGTCCGTCCGCAGGGACCTGGACATCGCGAAGCGCCTTGGTGCCAGGCATGTCCGGGCAATCATCAACACGCCGCCGGAAGTCATGGAAGCCTGCGCTTCTTACGCCGAGCAGCTGGAGCTGACACTGCTGCTCGAAGTCCACGCACCGTTCCACTATGAACACCCGTGGATCCTCCGGCACCTGGACGTGATGCATAGGCTGCAGTCGCCGGCCTTAGGCTTTATGCCGGATATGGGAACGTTTGTGGAGCGCTTCCCGCGAGTGATGTCTGAGCGCGCGCTGCGTGACGGAGCCCGCTCGCGGTTCGTGGACCTCGCAGTTGAGACGTACAACAACCGGGGCGACGTCCACGGGCTCATGGACACCTTCAACTACATGGGCGGCAACCCCGTGGAACTGGGCATTGCCCGGCTATCCACCTTCCTGACGTGGAATGACCCCCGCGTGATGCTGGAGCACATGCCTTTCATCCACCACATCCAGGCCAAGTTCTACGAGATGACCGACGACGGCGTCGAGTACAGCATCCCCTACGACAAGATCATCCCGGTTCTGGTCGAGGGTGGGTATGACGGTTACCTCTCCAGCGAGTACGAGGGCAACCGGCACATCCAGGACGTGTCTGAGGTGGACAGCGTGGACCAGGTCCGCAGGCAGCACCGGATGTTCGAGCGGCTGCTCGGGGAAGAACCCATGTTTCACACCGCTGCGGCCGTTGGCGCCGGCGCAATCGCCGAAGGGGACAGCAATGTTCGATAAATACATCATCGTGGAGGACACGCTACGGAACGTGGCAGTGGGCGGGGAGGTCACCGGCTTCCAGCTCGGCGTTCGGCTCCCGTACTACCGCGGACTGGGCCTGTCCATGGTGGAAGACATCGAGGTCACCTTGGACGGTGTGACTGCTCCGGCGGAGTCGGTCTCGCTGACCCTGCACGGAAACAGATACAGGCTCACGGACCTGCCGGGCATCTTTGATGACCGGTGGGAAATGGGCGAGGTAGCCACCGTCTTCGTCAGCAAGGCGGGCGGCCTTTCCAATGGCGAGCACACAGTCGCGGTCCGGGAGAGACTGCGGATCTCCTACATGCCGGTACCAGGCGGGGGCGCGGATCAGAAAACTCTGTCCCTCCAGGGAACGCCGCTGTGACGTCAGGCCAACGGACCACCTACTGCAGGTAACTGGGGGCTAGCATTGCTGATGGTCAGCCGTCCGTGTTGAGCTTCCCCGCCAGCCGCTCGCGCATCTGGATGCTGGCCGCGTTCAGCCCGATCAGTTCCACTTCGCGGCCGTGCCGGCGGTACTTTTCCGTCACGGCGTCCAGCACGGCGATGGTGGACGCGTCCCACAGGTGCGAGGCGTGCAGGTCCACCACCACCCTGGCGATGTCCGGCTCCGCGTCCAGGGCGTAGTCGAACTGGGTGTAGAGATCGTTGGAGGAGGCAAAGAACAGCTCGCCGTCCACGGTGTAGGTGGCCACGTTCTCGCCGTTAAGTTCGACGACGGTGCGCTCCACGGTGGCGAAGTGCGCCACCCGCCGGGCGAACAGGGCCATCGCGGCCAGGACCCCGGCCCCGACGCCGATGGCCAGGTTGTGCGTCACGGACACCACGGCGACGGTGATCAGCATGACGGCGGTCTCGGATTTGGGCATCCGGCGCAGGGTCCGGGGAGCGATGGAGTGCCAGTCGAAGGTGATGGCGGAAACGAAGATCATCACCGCCACCAGGGCGGCCATGGGGATGAGGCCCACCACATCGCCGAGCAGTACCACCAGGACCAGCAGGAAGACGCCGGACAGGAACGTGGAGACCCGGCTCCGGGCTCCCGCGCCCTTGACGTTGATCATGGTCTGGCCGATCACGGCGCAGCCGCCCATTCCGCCGAAGAAGCCGGTGACGATGTTCGCTACGCCCTGGCCCCAGGACTCGCGCGTCTTGTTGGAGCGGGTGTCCGTGATGTCGTCCACCAGCTTGGCGGTCATCAGCGATTCCAGCAGCCCCACCAAGGCCATGGACAGCGAGAACGGGGCGATGATCTGGAACGTCTCCCAGGTCAGTGGCACGCTGGGGAAGAACAGCGTGGGCAGGCTCTCCGGCAGCTGTCCCTTGTCCTGGACGGTGGGCACATCCACGCCGGCCAGCACGGCAAACAGGGTGAGCACCACGATGGCCACCAACGGTGACGGCACCGCCGTCGTCATTCTGGGCAGTCCCACCACAATGACCAGGCCGACGGCGACGAGCGGATAGACCATCCACGGAACGCCGATCAGTTCGGGAACCTGGGCCATAAACACCAGGATGGCCAGGGCGTTGACGAAGCCCACCATCACAGAACGCGGGATGAAGCGCATGAGCCTGGTGACACCCAGGACCGCCAGCAGGATCTGGAACACGCCGGCCAGGATCACGGCTGCGATGAGGTGGTCCAGGCCGTGGCTGCGCATCAGGGGTGCGATCACGAGCGCGACGGCGCCGGTGGCTGCGGAAATCATGGCGGGCCGGCCGCCCACAAAGGAGATGGTGACGGCCATGGTGAAGGAGGCGAACAGCCCGATCCGGGGGTCGACGCCGGCGATCACCGAGAACGCGATGGCCTCCGGGATCAGGGCCAGCGCCACCACGAGGCCCGCCAATGCTTCGGTTTTGAGCCGGCGGGGAGAGCGGAGGGTGGCCCGGACTGACTGGAGCTGCTGGGGAGTGCCGGTCCGGGCGTCCGGGACGGTTCGTGCGGCCATGGCGGTGGTCCAATCGTGCTGTCGAAGTGCACGGCGGCAGCTTCGGGTTTCGTCCGGGAGGGGGAGGCGCGGCGTCGCACCTTGAAATGAGGGGGCGCGGCGGCCCCTAAACATTCTGGGGCATGCCGCAGGCCAACTGCTAAAATGGCGTGGTTGAAGGGCGGCCTATAGCTGGTCCAGCCAGCGCCGTAACGCAAGTAGGGGACCACATAACATGACGGCAGGCGGTTCACACCTGAGCACTTCGGAGAGTTCCCCTGTCCCGTCCAAAAAGACGGCTGCAGAACTCCCGCGCTCAGTAGTGCCTGACTCCACCCCGTCGCCGGCCAAACGCCGGGCCTACATCGCTATCTGGCAGGGGTTCCTCGGCGCCCTGATGATGTTTGTGGGCTCCATCGGAACAGGCTGGATTGCCAACGGCTCGCCCATGATCCGCCAGCCCGTGGTCATAGCCCTGCGGACCGAGGGCTGGGGCGTCACCCTGTCCACGGTCCTGCTGACGGTGGGCGCCATGCTGCTGATGCGTTCCTGGCTGCGGCTGGGGCAGAGGCTGGGCGACTGGAGCGGATCGTCCCTGCGCCCGGTGGTGATCGCCATCTCCGCCTGGTCCCTTCCCCTCCTCCTCGCAGTGCCCATCTTCTCCCGCGACGTCTACGCCTACACGGGCCAGGGCCGCCTGGTCCTGGAGGGCCAGAACCCGTACGACGTCGGCATTTCCACGCTCAACAACTGGTTTTCCCTCGGCGCCGACCCCGCCTGGGCGGAGGCCCGGACGCCCTACGGGCCATACTTCCTGTGGCTCGCCCGCGGCGTGGTTGAACTGACCGGAGCCCAGCCCGACGTTTCCGTCCTGCTCTTCCGGCTGCTCGCCGGCGTCGGGGTGGTCCTCTGCGTCATCTACGTGCCCAAACTGGCCGAACTGCACGGCATCAACGGCGCGCGCGCCCTCTGGATCGCCGTGGCCAACCCGCTGTTCCTCATCAGCTTCGTGGCCAGCGCCCACAACGACGCACTCATGGTGGGCCTCGCCGTCGCTGGCGTCTACTTCGCCGCAACAAGGCGCTACCTGCTGGGCATCCTGCTGGTCACCGCGTCCATCGGCATCAAGCCGATCACCGTTCTGCTGCTCCCGTTCATCGGTGTTATGTGGGCCGGACCGGGTGCCTCGTGGATGCGCAAGTTCCTGATCTGGGGCGCGACGGCGGGAATCAGTTTCGGCGTGCTGGCCGTCAGCGGCCTGCCGTACAACCTCGGGATGGGCTGGGTCTGGGCGATCATGGACCCGACGCCGGGTTACACCGGCTATTCGCCGTCAGGCTTCCTGGGGCAGCAGGTGGAGTTCCTCGGCAACGTGCTGGGACTGCCCGGCGGCACCTTCGCTGACCTGCTGCGCACCGGCATGAAGTGGGCGGCCATCGGGCTGGTCCTGCTGCTGATGTTCCGCGGCGATTATTCGCGGGCGGTGCGCCGGATGGCCCTGGCATTCACCGCCGTCGTGATGCTCTCGCCCATCATCCAGCCCTGGTACATCCTCTGGTTCCTGCCGTTCCTGGCGGTCACGGGCATCCGCAACGACTGGCAGATCCGGAGCCTCTACGTGGGCGTCACATTCTTTGTGGTGTTCGGCGCCCAGGACCAGCTTTCGGTCTGGTCCTTCGTGGAACTGCCCATTGACGCGTCGTCGCTGGCGTTCGTGACGGCACTGCTCTTCACGTTCTACCTGCTGTTCCTTGACGTCCACACCCGCAAGCTGCTGATCGAGGCCAAGCCCTCGGACTCGGCGCGCAAGGCTGTCCGCTGGGTGCAGGAGCAGTGGCGGGGCATCCGCGCCCGCTGAGCCTGCCGTTGAAGTGCTGGCTCAGGTGAGGCGCTCGCCCGTGACCGTGGCCAGGTGGTTCAGCAGCGCGTTCTGGAACTCACGGTCGTAAACCGCGGGGTGCGCTTTGCGCCGGTCCTGGTGGTACCAGTAGCCGCCGCTGGTCAGTGCCTCCGGGTCGTCGCTGGTGGCGAGCCATTCCTGGGTGAGGTGGCCCAGCCGCAGGTCGTCCGGAGCGCCGGCGCCGCCCATTTTGGTTGGCACCCACCCGGGATCCACGGCGTTGCCGAGCACCCCAGGCCATAAACGCGCGACGGCGGCGCTCATGGCGGTGACGTAGAGCTTGCTGTCGGAGTAGGTAATGCGTTGGGGCTTTCCGCCCTGGCCGCTGCCGCCCTGCCCCGTGCCGGGCAGCCCCGTGCCGGGCAGGGCCGGGTGGCCGCCGCGGTGCATGCCGCTGCTGAGGTAGATCAGCCGGCGCGGGCGTTTGATGAGGGCGGTCAGCAGGTATGGAGCGGCGACGTTGACGTCGAAGATGTGCGGGCCCGTGTACACGCCTGCGTTGTGGATCACGGCGTCCACGGAACCGTGCCGATTAACTTGGGCAGCGACGTCGCGCGTTTGTTCCGGATCCGACAGGTCACCCGCCACGCCCGTTGCCCCGCCATCGAGGAGATCCTGTGCCGCGGCCAGCCGGGCGTCGCTGCGGGCATGCACAGTGACGTCATGGCCGCCGTCCAGTAGGGTATGGGCAGTCAGCCGTCCGAGCCCGTCGGCGGAGCCCGTGATGAAAATGCGCGCCATCTCTCCTCCTTCTCCCCAGCCAGTGTCGCACCACCACCCGAGGTTCCGGGGCCCTGGTCGGAGCCCTGCCCACCCGGATCTCCGAATGCGGGAACAACGGCGGGCTGGTGTACGTTGCAGTCACGTCAGAAAAGATCATCAGATACGTCAGAAATGAGAATCACCCCAGTGGCAACCGATTACGACGAAGTCCGTTCCGATGTCAAGGAATCCCAGGACCGTTCATTGGAGGCGCTGCAGTCCGCGAACGCGCCGGATGCCCGCAGCGTCGTCAGTGAACTGGATCAGGCCGATGCGCTCGATGAAGGCATGACCCCCGGTGGAGAGATTGTCAACGAAGAGCTCATCGTGCAGGTCATTCCCCAGGCCGCGGACGAGTTCACCTGCTTTTCCTGTTTCCTGGTCCGGCACCGTTCCCAGCTCGCGAAGGAGAAGGACGGGCACAAATACTGCATCGAGTGTGAGGGCTAAACCTCACCTCTCCAGCAGGCTCAGGCCGCTGTGGCCTCCGGCGCAAGCTTTGTCTTTCGCCCGAGCTCAGCTGTCCGCTTCACCGACCACCAGAGCAGCACCACCAGGAGCACGTTGCGGGTGGTGAGAATGGCGGCCATGACCGGGTGCGCGTGGATGAGCGGCGTGTAGAACAGCGGGTAGATCACAAAAGTGGTGACGGCGATGCCCATCAGCAGGGCCGCCGGGACCTTCCAGCGGTCCCAGTCATGCGTCAGGCCAGCGATGATCACCGGCGCCAGCCAGATGATGAACTGCGGCGAACCCACCTTGTTGAAGACGATGAACGCCGTGGTCATCATCAGGGCACCCTCGAGGAAAAGCTCTTCCCGCTCGGCGCCGCGGTTCAGCGCACGGATCAGCAGGACAGCGGCCACCACGGCAGCGAGGATCAGCAGCGGCTGCATCAGGAAAGCCGCCACAGACGCGCCCGGGCCGTACACCTCGGTGGAATTGATGGCGGTATTGTCAGCCATCCTGGAGCCCGCGATGTTGAACACGCTCAGCCACACCCACGGCGTTGAGAAGGTGGCCTCAAGCTGCATGCCGCGCTCGCCCTGGTTGGTGAGGAAGTCCAGGATGTGCGGCAGCCCGCCGGTCAGCCAGGTCCCCAGGCCGACGACGGCGGTCACGGCCACGCCGGAGGCCAGCACCTGGAGGCGCTTCCTGCTGGCAATGATGATCGGCACCAGGACTGCGGCAGGTGCCACCTTGATCCACGTGGCAACACTGAGCAGGATGCCGGCCACGACGGGGCGTTCGGCCGCGTACAGCAGGGCGATCAGCACGATGGGCGCCGTGATGCCCTCCACCCGGGCGAAGCTGAGGTAGCCCATAAAGACGGTGAAAAACAGCCACCACCAGGCCGGGGCAATGCCCTTCACCTTCCGCGGTCCGCGGGTCAGGAAGGCGAGCCCGACGGCGTTGAGGGCTGTGATGATCAGGAACCAGACCAGGAGGTACAGGTCAGGACCCGCGACTCCGGCGAGGAAGATCGGGATCTGTGCCAGCACGGGGTATACCCAGGGGCTGATCTTGCCGTCCAGGCTGTCCGGGTTGTAGCCGTCCATGGCCCACTGGCGGTACTGCTCCGTGTCGCTGAACGTGTCGCCGCTGAGGAAGAAGGACGCCATCCAGCCCAGGAAGTACAGGTGGACCACGGCGAAGCCCCACCAGACACTGGACGGACGGGCGAACCAGTCCACCACGGGCGCGGGCAGGACGGCACTGCGGACGCTGACCAGCCGGTCAAAGAACTTCGTGGAAATGTCAGGACTCCTTGAGCGCGGGGACTGACGCGGAAGTCTTTTTACCCAGTGAATACAGGCGCCGCACCGACCACAGGAACAGGACCACCAGCAGGACGTTGCGGATGGTCAGGACACCGGCCATCAGCGGGTTGTTGTGGCTCAGGGCGTCATAGAACAGGGGGTAGATGAAGAACGTGGCCACGGCAATGGCGATCAGCATCGCTGCCGGAACCCGCCATTCGCGCCAGCTGTGGGCCAGCCCGACGGCGACAGCGGGTGCCAGCCAGACCATGAACTGGGGCGAGCCCACCTTGTTGAAGACCACAAAAGCGGTGGCCAGCGTCAGGGCGCCGGCGAGGAGCAGTTCGGTACGGTCAACGCCGCCGTCGGGCTCGCTGCTGCCGTTGACCTTTCCGTTGTGCAGCGCCCAGAACGTCAGGCCGGCCACCAGGAGCGCGGCCAGGATGAGGAGGGGCTGCATCAGGAAGGACATGACGGCGGTCCCGGGTCCGTCCACCTGCATCGAGTTGATGTCCGTGTTCATGTACATCCGGGAATCGCCGATATTGAGCACGGAAAGCCACAGCCACGGCGTGGTGAAGGTGGCCTCCAGCTGCATGCCCCTGTCGCCCTGCTGGGTGAGGAAGTTCAGGAGACGGGGCACGGTACCGAGGACTGCGGCCAGGGCGACGACGGCGGCGGAGGTGACCACGCCGGCGAGGACCACCAGCATCCGGTTCTTGACCACGGCGAAGAGCGCGAGCATGACGGCGGCCGGCCAGACCTTCATCCAGGTGCCGATGCTGAGCAGGATTGAGGCGATGAACGGGCGCTGCACACCGTAGGCCAGGGCTACCAGGACGATCGGGGCTGTCAGGCCGTCCACGCGGGCGAAGCCCAGCCAGCCGAGGAGCAGGGTGAAGACCAGCCACCACCAGCCGGCGGGGATGGCGTCCTGGTTCCGGCCGCGGTCCGTGAGCTTCAGCAGGCCCCAGCCGTTGAGCAGGCTGGTCATCAGGACCCAGAGGAAGAAGAAAGGACCGGGCCCCGCCAGGCCGGCGATCGCCATGGGGATCAGCGCCAGGATGGGGTAGACCCAGGGACTGGGTCCGCCGCTGAGGTTTGCCTCGTTAAATCCGGCCAGCGCCCATTCGCGGTAGATGAAGGTATCGCTGAAGGCTTCGCCCCGCAGGGACAGCAGCGCTCCGAAGATCAGGAACCCCAGGTGCACCGCGATGTAGCCCGTCAGCAGCCCCCGCGGCGTGTTGAGCCAGGACCGTGCGGACGCCGGGAGGATGACGTTGCGGATCCGGGTGAGCGTGCCGAAGAATGCGTCCGTGGAAATGGCGGAATCCTTGTCAGAGAGGGGCAAAACAGGGGCCGGATCTTGCCGCTGGGCTGGAACCGGGAGCTGGAGGGGTCCGTTTACAACAGCCTCCGCTATAGGTCAAGGGTAGTTGAATGCAGCCGGTGCCGAATAATCCTGCGGCCTTAGGTGGACTTGGTGTGCCGGTAACGCTCGATCTGTTTGAGCCGCCGCAGGAGGCTGTCCCGCCGCGGGTGCGGGACGGCGTCGGGCGCTTCCGCGGTGAGGTCAATGTGCTTGGTTCCGTACTGCCACAGCAGAAGGTCATCCAGCAGGCGGTCCGGACCGGGGGAGTAGCGGTGATCCAGGGCCTTGCGGACCTCCGTGATCCGCTGCGCGCTGAGCAGGCCGGCCAGTTGCATGGTCTGGTTCAGGCCGTGGGCAGCCATTAGTTCAGCAGCCCAGCCCCAGTCATCGTCTACCTTGCGGTCAACGTGCGGCAGCAGCGTGCGCCAGACGTCGCGGATCCGGTTGGGGGTGAGCTGGGCCGCGCCCTCACCTTCCATGTCCCAATAGCTGCGGACCTCCTCATAGCGCTCGTGCAGGTCCGCGAAGGCGCTTTCCACGGTTTCCAGCATCGCCGCGGTGGCCGTGAACTGCCGGTCGAAGTGCGGGGTCCATGCCCGCGGATCCTCGGCCTTGAACCGGATGTCATGCTCGATCTCGCTCCACGCGTGTGCGAAGACCGTGCGGATCTGGCATTCGAAGAAATAGCTGCCGTTGGGCTGGACATCCGGGTTGAAGACCGACTGGTACTCCTTGACGGCCTCATTCTGGATGGTGCGCAGGATGAGGTGCCGGCTGGAGTAGCCGTAGGTGCCGGACTCGATGGAGCCGATGTCCTTTTCCCGGTCGCCGCGGCAATCGAACACCTGGCGCTGGCGTTTGATGATGTTGGCCACCAGGGCGTTCTCCGTGGGCAGTTTGGTGATGACGCGCACGCCCACCATGTCGTTGAGGGTGCGGAACGGGTCCGGAAACTTCAGTGCCGGCGGGCCCCCGGGCTCCAGCGGCTCCTCGATCCGGGAGATTTTCTCCCGGAACGATTCCACGGACTTGGTGCGCCCGGTAACGAAGAGCGGCGTGACCTCAGTGTCCTTCAGCATGCCCCGGAGGATGTGCAGGACTTCGCGGGTGACCAGCTTCAGGGCAGGCCGGACCCGCTCGTAGATCTCAACGTTCTCCTGCACGGATTCACGCTGGCTGACGTCCAGGCTGTCCCAGTTACTCGGCATGGTCCCAGCTTACGGCGAGGGTGTGACAGTACCCGCGCGCGCCCGGCTCAGCCCAGTGGCGAGCCGAGCACCGTGAACTGGTTACCGCCCATGGTTCCGGTCAGAAGCGGCAGCGCCTCGGCGATTGCCGCCCGTACACTGTCCAGCTGAAGCGATGCCCGGTGCGCCTCGGGCGACTCCCAGAGTTCGCAGACGAATACCGTGTCCCGGGACTCCTCATTGATCCCCACTTCATACAGCAGGCAACCGGCTTCCTTGAGCCCGGCCATGGGCCTGAGCAGGATTGCCGCGACGGCATCGCGCTGGCCGGGCTTGGTTTCGAGGCTTCCCACATTCGCAAAGGTCATGGAGACAGTGTGCAGCACCGGCGGGACCGATGTAGGAGACACGGCTCATCGTTGCGATACACAGATCCGGGCGCCGCCCCTAAAGTGAGACCGTGGATACCACCAGTGCCGGGGACGCCTTCAACGATCAGGACGCTCACGGCCTTGCGCGGCGGCTCAAGCGTGCGGTTCTGCTGGTCGCGGGGCTGAACCTTGCCTACTTCTTTGTCGAGTTCACGGTGGCGTTGGCGATCGGCTCGGTATCCCTGTTTGCCGACAGCGTGGACTTCCTCGAAGACACCGCCATCAACCTGCTGATCTTCCTGGCGCTGGGGTGGTCGCTGCACCGCCAGGCACTTGCCGGGAAGGCGATGGCCATCTTCATCCTGGTCCCGGCCCTGGCGGCGGCCTGGCAGGCATTCATCAAGTTCACCGATCCGGAGCCCCCGGACCCGTTGGCGCTGGTGGTGACGGCCGGCGGTGCGGTGATGGTGAATCTGGCCTGTTCCCTTGTCCTGGCCCGGTTCCGCCATCACGGCGGATCGATGGCCACGGCGGCTTTCCTCTCCGCCCGCAATGACGTGCTGATCAATCTGGCCATCATTGCCATGGGTGTCCTGACTCTCTGGACGGCCTCCGGCTGGCCCGATCTGGTGCTGGGCACCTTCATCGTCCTCCTCAATTTCCGCGCGGCGAAAGAGGTCTGGGAGACAGCGGAGGAAGAACGGCTGGCAGCGAAGGCCTTGGCCGGTGAGGAGATCGACTGACCGGCTCTACTCCGCCTCCGGGGCGGTCCCGGCCGCGTGCCCGGTGCCAGGGCGGCCGGTGAAATGGTCCATGGTCCGGTTGATGCCCAGGACATCCATCAGGCGGTCGAAGGCTGCAACGGGGAGGATCCGGGCCGCCGGAACCAGATTCACCAGCGGCGGGAGGACCAGCTTCTCGCGGCCGGCCTCAATTCCGTCAAGGATCTTCACCGCCACCTCTTCCTCCTTGAGGATGGGCAGCAGGAGCGGAAACCGGGTCCGGACGCCGTCGAACATTCCCGTATCGATGTAATAGGGGCAGACCACCAGCGTGCTGACCCCACTGCCGCCACTCCGCAGCTCGGCGCGCAATGACTCGTTGAACCCGAACGCCGCGAACTTGCTGGCGGAGTAATCCGTCTGCCGCGCCACACCCACCAGCCCCGCAGCACTCGCAACAGTGACCACGGTGCCGCACCCACGGCTGGTCATCCCTGGCAGGAACGCCCGCGTCACCCAGTAGAGGGCCAGTACGTTGACGTTGAAAGTGCGTTCAATGTCCTCATCTGCAGCGTCCAGGAGAAGCCGGCCGCTGACCACACCCGCATTGTTGATCAGGACATCAATGGGCCCGGCCTCGGTGGCCGCCGCTTTTACGGCATCCCTGTCCGCAACGTTGACCGTTTGGGCTTCCGCAGTGCCGCCCGCGGCGCGTATTTCGTCCCGGACGTTCGCCCCGCCGTCGGCTGAGAGGTCCCAGATCAGCACCCGGGCACCGCGTTCTGCAGCCAGCAGCGCCATGCGGCGGCCGAGCCCGCTTCCCCCGCCGGTGACCAGCACGGTGCTGCCGGACAGTGTGGTTCCATGGGCCATGTCAGGTCTCCTGTTTTTCAAATTCGTGGGTGGTGCTCGACGGCGGGTGGACGGCTGGGTGCGGCGGCACGCCTTCCCAAGGGACCTGGCCCAGTCAGGGGAACCGGCTCATCAGCTTGACGGCGCCCTTCATGATCCGGACATACCTTTCGTTGGTCATCCCGGGAGGCGGACCTACCGGGAGCAGCCGCTGCAGGGAGACGGTCTGCGCCTCCGTGTACTTCAGGATGCCCTCCCGGCCGTGCCGGCGCCCGGTGCCGGAGTCCTTCATGCCGCCGATCGGGGCATCATGGGACGCCCAGGTTGCGGCATAGCCGTCGTTGACGTTGACCGTCCCGGCCAGCAGCCGGCGGGCCATCGGGACGCCATGGCGGGCGGACCAGACGCTGGCGTTGAGGCCGTACTCGGTGTCGTTTGCCAGGGCCACTGCCTCGGCGTCGTCCTCCACCTGGTAGACGGCCACCACGGGTCCGAAGGTCTCCTCGCGCGCCAGGAGCATCCTGTCCGTCACGCCGGTAAGGATCGTGGGCTCGTAGAACAGCGGCCCAAGGTCCGGGCGGCTGCGGCCTCCGCTGACCAGCCGGGCACCCTTGGACAACGCGTCTTCGACATGGGCGGTGACCGTCTCCAGCTGCTTGGCGCTGATGAGCGATCCCATTCCGATGTCCCAGTCCGGCCCAGGGCCCAGCCGCAGGCGCTGGGCCTCTGCCGTGAAGGCAGCCAGGAAAGGCTCGAAAACGGCGCGGTGGACGTAGATCCGCTCGATGCTGACGCACAGCTGGCCGGAGTTGGAGAAACACGCCTGGACGGCGCCGCGGGCTGCCTTGGCAAGGTCCGCATCGGCAAGGACCAGCATGGGATTCTTCCCGCCAAGCTCCGCGGAGAAACCGATGAGCCGCTCGCCGCACTGCCTGGCCACGGCTTTTCCGGTGGCCGAGGAGCCGGTGAACATCACGAAGTCGGCCCGGTTGATGATGGCAGATCCCAGCAGCGGCCCGGGTCCCGTCACTATCTGGAAGAGGTCCTGCGGAAGCCCTGCCTCCCGCAGCAGCTTGAGCGCCAGCAGTGCCGTGAACGGCGTCTGGGAATCCGGTTTGAGGACAACGCCGTTGCCGGCCAGGAGGGCAGGAATAGCGTCCGAAACGGCGAGGGTGAGGGGATAGTTCCAGGGGCTGATGATCCCGACGACGCCCTTGGGCAGGCGGTACTCCACCGTTCTGGTGAGGAGGGGAGCGGCGCCCTTGCGGCGGGCCGGCCGGAGGTACCGCGGTGCGGTCCGCTCGTAGTAGCTGGCCGTCAGGGCGACGTCGGCGAGTTCCTCGAACGCACTGAGCCGGGACTTTCCGCTTTCGGCCTGGACGATGTCCAGGATCCCGGGCTCCTGCTGCAGGAGCAGGTCGCGGAACCGCCGGATGACTGCACGGCGTTCCGTCAGTGGAACGGCTGCCCATGCGCGCTGGGCCGTTCGGGCGCTGGCGACGGCGGCCTCGACGTCGTCCGTTGTGCAGACCGGAACGTCCCCCAGCAGGCTGCCGTCGAACGGGGCGTGCGATGCCTGGGTAGGCCGCCCCGGGGCGGCGGCCACGAGACCGGAGAGCACGGAAGTGCCGGCAGGGGCACGCCATTCACGGCCCGTGACTGCCGGCGTCGGGCCCGGTTCCGTCGTGCTGGCCATGGTGTGTTCCCCTCGTCCGGACGATAACAATTCTGAGCCTAGCCGCCAGGGCCCGTCGTGGGCCGGAAACAGGAAATCTCCCGCCGGAAGGAATCCGGCGGGAGTTTTCGTGTCTGATCTGCTCAGCCGAGGCTGGCTGTCGGCTTCGTCTGCAGAACCTCCGCAGGCGTGAACCGTGCGCCCGTATCCGGGAAGGACGGGACCTCGATCCGGGCGTGGGTGTGGACCTCCTGGACAGTTTTGCGGGTGTGCTCGGCGATCTCCTCCATGGTGGTGACCCACATGCCGTCCATCGACTTGACCCGTTCAATCAGCTTTTCCAGGGCAACCGCCTTGGAAGGCCGCCCGGAAATGAACGGGTGGTTGGTCAGGACGAAGCAGCTTCCCTGGGCGTGGTGGGCCTCAGCTTCGAGGGTCCACATCTCCAGGACCTTAGCCGGGCTCTCGATGACGCCGCTGCCGGTCACGCCGGGGTAGAACGCGTACTGCTCCCAGTCGTCCAGGGTCCAGTCCACGGGGATCTCCACGATGTCCCGGCTGTCACCCGGGGCGACGCTGAAGCGGTAGGGGGCGTCGCCGTCGAGCAGGCTCGAATCGTAGAGGAAGCCGCGGTCCGCGAGGAGTGCGGGGGAGTGCCAGTTGAGTTCCCACCACGGTGCCCGGTACCCGACGGGCTCGACGCCGGCCGCTTTGGCCAGTGCCTCCAGTCCCCGGTCGATGTACCGCGCCTCCGTCTCGGCGTCGATGCCCTGCATCGGTTCATGCAGGTAGCCGTGGTGCGCCACCTCGTGTCCGGCGTCCACAATGCGGCGGACGGTGTCCGGGTAGCACTCGGCGGTGAAGCCGGGAACGAAGAACGTGGCACGGATGTCCTGGCGCTGCAGGATCTGCAGCAGCCGCGGCACGGCAACCTTGGGCCCGTAGGACTGGTGGGTCATCAGGGACATCCGTTTGGTGCTCTTCGGATCGTGCGCGATGGTGCAGGATTCGGCGTCGACGTCGAAGGTGAAGGAGGCGGCTGCCTGCTTGCCTTCGGGCCAGGTGATCGGGTGGGCGGAGTCCGGAAATGCTGCGGTGGTCATGTCAGTTCCTCGTGTTCGGGTCCGGCGTGTTCTGGGACCGGCGTGTTCAGAGTCCGGCCGGGGCGCTGGGCTGGGGCTGCGTTTCAAAGCGAAGGTCGGCGGTGGCCTGTGCAACCGTGGCGGCCGGCAAAGCGGAGTCCAGGTACTTGCGGTGGGCCTTCGGGCCCAGGATGGCGTAGCTGGTGGCGCTGGCAACGCCGCCGGCGAGCCAGGACAGGTCCCAGCCGCCCAGGGCCACGGCGATGGGGCCCTGCATTGCGGGAACGAGTCCGTACATGAACAGCCAGGTGGCGAAGATGCCCACCAGGAGGGAGATCACGCCGGCCCAGTTGACGCCCGGGAGGCGCTTGGTGCCCACGGCGTCGAAGAGCCGCTCCGGGTTGCCCGGCCATTTCTTTTCGATCCAGAAGTAGTGGACCAGCATGACGCCGCCCCAGGCAGCAACCCAGGCGACCAGGCCGATGAGCCAGGCGTCGAGTACTGCTGCGAAGTCTTCCTGGAAGATGAAGAAGATGACGGCGATGAGGGAGAAGACGCCGACGAACAGGTTGAGTTTGCGGCGGCTGATGGTGATGTCCAGGGACTGGGTGGCCACCGAGAAGGTGTAGATGTTCAGGATGTTGGTGGCGATGGGGCCGTGGAGCACCATCAGCAGCACGGGCAGGGCGAGGACGCCGAAGTTCTGGACGATGAGTTTGCCGGGGTCCACTTCGCCGCTGTTGGTGGCCAGGCTTGCGCCCAGGATGCCGAGCCAGACAACGGGGATGAACTGGCCCAGGACTGAGGCCAGGTAGACCTTCTTCTTGGGAACTTCAGTGCTGACGAACCGGGAGTAGTCTGCAGCGTAGGTGAACCAGGTGATGCCCCAGCCGATGCCGATGGCGGTCATCACGGCGCTCATGGCCGCGATCCGCTCGGAGCCTTCCAGGATGTTGCCGGCAGGGCCCGCGTAGGACCAGTTGATCTTCATGCCGAACCAGGCGACCGCTGACATGACGGCCAGGATGATGATGGTGGGCGGGACGGTCCACTTCTCGAAGGCTGCGATCGCCTTGTAGCCGAACCAGGCGATGGCTACCTGGGCCGCCATGATGGTTGTTGCAACGCCGATCTTCCAGCCGTAGTTCTGCGCCGTCGGATCAACCCAGCCGAGCGTACCGAAGAGCGCCATGACCAGGTCCAGGATGATCCAGGTGTTGACTGCGCACCAGCCGATCACCAGGAGCGCCTGGATGGATGCCGGCAGGTAGTTGCCGCGGCGCCCGAACGCTGCGCGGGCCAGGACCATGCCGGTGGCGCCCGTCTTCTGGCCCAGCAGGACGAAGCAGCCGAAGAGCAGCATGCCGATCAGGTTGCCCAGTACCAGGACGATGACGGTGTCAGCGAAACCCAACCCCAGGTGGATTCCCAGGGCGCCAAGCACCCAGTTGATGGGCGCCAGGTTGGCGCCGGCCCAGATCCAGAACTGTCCTGAAACCTTGTGCGTGCGCTGGGACTCCGGAATGGGCTGGAGCCAGGCTTCGCAGTCTTCAAGTGCAGGCTGCTCGGCTGCTCCTGGGGTTGAGTTGTGTTGTTGCATGGGTGGCCTCCGTTGAGGGGGATGGGGATTACTCAAGGTTATGTGGCGCACCGCACACGCACCATATACTATGTGTATTCAATTACCGCTTCCCGTATGACGGAGTGTCATGTCGATCCGCCTCCTGGATGTTTTGAAACATTCCACCCTCACACCCGCCGATCCTGTGATCCGCGCGGCGGCTGCGGTAGCGGCCGAAACCCAGCTTCGCTGGATCCACTCCAGTGAGGTTCTGGACATCGCCCCGTTACTTAGTGGCGGTGAACTGCTGCTGACCGGGGGCCAGGCCCTCGCGGCGGCCAGCGACAAACGGCGTACCGGATACATCTGGGAGCTGTCCGAACGAGGGGTCGCTGCGCTCGCCATAGAGACCGGCGCGGCGCTGCCCTCCATCCCGTCGTCGATGATCGCAGCAGCTGAATCGGCCGGCCTTCCACTGCTGGAGCTCCGCAAGAGGGTGCCTTTTGTGGGGGTGATGGAGGCGATCAACTCGCTGCTGGTGAGCGAATCCGCCGGCCAGCTGCAGCAGGCGGACCAGGCAAGCCACGCCATGGCGGTGGAGCTGGCCCACGGCGGCAGCCTCGACCGGGTCCTGGCCGTGCTTGCGGATGCCACGGGTTCGGAGGTGGTCCTGGCGACCAACGCGGGGGTCACCCTGGCCAGCGCCCTGCCGGCTGGGCACACCAAAGAGTCTGAACCTGCAGCCTCTGCCGAAGGCGGGCAGGATCATGCGCGCGAGATCCATGTTGACGTTTCTGTCCGGGGCATTCCTTCGGCGCGGCTCACCCTTTACGTCCGCGGCGACACCGATGTGAACCTGGCCAGGATCGCAGGGTCCCGTTCGGTGGATATTCTGGCGCTGGCCCTGCTGCAGCGGATGCCTCCCGGCCTCAAGGAGATGGCCGGTGCGGCGCTCATCCGTGCAATTGACTCGGGGACGCAGTCCTGGCGGCTCCAGCAGCTCGCACCTGCAGCCGGGATCGCGGCCCAGGCCCACCTGGTAGCCATTGTTGTCCGTTCCGCCGGCTCCCGGCAGACCCGCACGAATGTGGACCACCTCCTGGACCGGGTGGCCCGGCACAGCGTCAGTTACGCGGACAACGCCGAACTGTTGGCCCTTGCGGTCCTGCATCCTGACAGCCTGCAGGAGGACCGGACCGCCATTGTGGCCGGTTTGCAGTCCATCGCCTCCGCGGAAGGATTTGTCTGTGCGGTGGGACCCGTAGCTTCGGGAATTTCCGCCGCGCCGCAGTCGCTGACGGAAGCCCGGCTCACCTTGGAACTGGCTGCCGACGGCGGTGCGCACCACGGCGGGCACGGACAGGCCGGCGCGGTGCTCGACGCCGAGGCCTTCGCCGTGGAACGGCTCGCCTTCCACTCCCTGGATGAAGGACTCCGCACCGATTTCGTCCGCCAGCAGTTGGGGGCGATCCTTGACTACGATGCCCAGCGCCGGTCCCTGCTGGTGGAGACGTTGAGGATCTGGCTGGATTCCGGCTGCAACACGGCCCAGGCTGCGCGGGAGCTGCACCTGGAACGCCAATCCATGCACCAGCGTCTGCAGCGCATCTTTTCACTCTGCGGCGGCGACCCCCGCGGAACAGGCAGGCTGGCCGCGCTGCACCTCGCCGCCCGACTCGCGCCCCGGCTGACAACAACCCTCGCCGCCACCCACTAGCCGCCGCCCCACCCCCCGGGACGCTCTCTCACTTAACGCAGGTTCTAAGCCGATCCTCTCTCACTTGATGTGGGTTTTCCACGAACGCTCTCGCACTCCACACCTCCGAAGCGGCCGCCTGTGGATAACTTCTGCAGCGTCATGCCGTTTCGGGTCAGAATGCCAGCATGCGAAAGCAAGATTTCCTGCCCCAGCCGATGGCGGCGGCACCGTTCACCTTCGGTTCGGCCGTGACCTCGGGAGTGACCCTGAACCGGCTCCGCCGGAAGGATCTGGTCAACGTGGGCCGCGGTCTTTACCGGCCAGCGGACTGGGACTTTGACCTGGAAGGTGCCGCCAGGGCCTTGTCGGCGGCGTCGCCCGGAGCCTGGATCTCCCACGTCACCGCCGCACGGCTCCGGTGCCAACCGCTGCCCCCGTGGCTTGCGGATTCCACGGAGCTGCATCTGAGCAAACCGCGTTCGCTGCCGTCGGTCCGGCGGAAGGGCGTGCTCGGCCACACGGTCCTGGCGCTGGACGACGAGACCGAAGTGATCGATGGCATCCGCCTGAGCACACGTTCACGGACCTGGCTTGATCTGTCGCGGACGCTGCCGCTCAATGATCTCGTGTGTATGGGGGACGAACTGATCCGCATCCCACGGCCGGATTTTGAAGGGAGGACGAAGCCCCACGAGACGGTGGCGGGGCTGCGCCTGCTGGTGGGCCGCCATCCAAACCTCCAAGGCATCGTCCGGGCCCGTGAAGCGCTGGATCTCATGCGCGTGGGTGCCGACTCGGCCCCCGAATCGCTGCTTCGCTTGGCGATTGCCGACGCCGGGCTGCCCGAACCCGAACTGCAGGTGACACTGCGCGCCGGAGACGCGCGGTCGCCGTCGGCCGATCTCGGATACCGTCACCGTCGGCTCGCAATACAGTACGACGGCGGACATCACCTTGGGGAGGCACAGGTCCTCAGTGACCGGAGACGGGACAAAGCCTTCGAAGCGGCCGGCTGGACGGTCGTTGTCTTCGACAAGGGCGATCTCGCCGACGATTTCCAGCGCGCCGTCACAAAAATCAAACGCGGGCTGCGCAGCGGCTGGCTCGACCACCCTCAAGCGGCTGGTTTTGCCAGCGGCGACTGACCCGCGGCGCAAGAGCGAACCGACCAGAAGGGCGCTTAAAGCCGTGGCGCCCCCTCACCAGGAGTGAGAGAGCGTCACGGGAAAGCCCACATTAAGTGCGAGAGGATCGGCGGAAAACCCACATTAAGTGAGAGAGCGTCCGGGGGTGGGGTGGGGT
>NZ_QAIQ01000133.1 GCF_003061105.1 Arthrobacter sp. HMWF013 | reverse complement strand
CGGCCGGCGCCGCAGTGCTTTCATGATCCGGTCAAGCGTCTCGGGCCGCGGGATACGTTTCCCCGATTCGTACGCGGAGAGATTCGGCTGGCTGACGTGGGCCAGCGCTGCCAGTTTCTGCTGGCTCAAACCGGCACGAATCCTCTTCTCGGCTATTTCGCTGGTCATGGGTTCAATATATCGGGCAGATATAGGATTAGACCGGGCGATTTAGCGGCGAGGTGGCCGGGTTTCGCGAAGGTCCCGCAAGATTTTCGGCGCCGCACGCAGGAACCGAACCCACCTTTCGCGGTGTTGCCGGAGCCTGCCACGGAAGGACATGTCCGCGTAGATGTCCCGGGACAAGTGGACTTCGGGCACCGGGAAGACCGCTCGGAACAGCATTTTGGGTTTGTCCTTCAGCGGCGCCTGGGCAAGGGCGATAAGCCGCGCACTCCCCGGCTCTTTGGCCATCAGTCGGTTGCGCCATTCCGTGGAGGCCTCGGGCCAGTCCACCGACGTGGCCTCGGGAAGGAGGTCCTCAAGGAAAGGGCGCATGGCGGCAAGTGAGCCTGTTGCACTAGCGATGTCCATGATGGCGGCGCCATACCTTTTCCGATTGGTGAGTTCCGTCAGAAACTCGAGTTCCTGCTGGCAGGCCGGCAGGAAGGGTGAGCGGAGAGCATGCAAAGCAAGGATCAAGACTCCCAGCGGCTTAGAGGGGACCCGCACCTCCTGCCCAGCGACTTCAAGGTCTTCGGTGTTGGCCCACATCACCTCGAAACAGTCGCCGGCGTCATTTTCCATGCCGGGAAACCGGTAGTGGACGTCGATGCAGCACGGCCACTCCGGGTGGTCCACCGTCACCGAGTGCTTGGGAAAGGTCCTGCTGTCCGGATCCACGGGGCGTTCCCGCCAGCCCCGCTCCCGCAGGCCTTGGAGCATCGCGTCCAGATCCGACGGCGCCACGAAAACATCCACATCCGCCGAAACCTTGGGCAGGCGCAGGCCCTGAATCACACTCGCCGGGCCCTTGATGAAGAACGCGCGGATCCCCCTGCCGGCCGCCACCCGTGACACCAGGGCATGGCCCAGGAGGACGGCCTCAGGGATACTCAGCTGGGTCTTATCGGCTTGGTCTTCCACGCGTTGACCTAACCGCGTGCCCGGCGGCCGGCGGAAACAGACTCTGGCACTTGGACGCTTTCACCCGGTCCCTCCCAAAACGGACCGGTGAGGTCGGGCTCAGCCTCAGCAACCGGACCGGGCGCTGAGGTGGGCGCTGAGGTGTAGGTGCCGTAGTACGAGTAGGCGTCCGTTCCCTTGGTGGGCACGTAGTTCAGGACGGCGCCCAGGATCCGCCCCTTGACCTTGTCCAGGTTCCCCAGGGACTGGGCCAGCTGCTCCTGGGTGGTTCTGCCGGTCCGGATGACCACGATGGCGCCGTCGGCAGCGCGGGAAAGGACCGCGGCATCCGTGACGGGAAGCAGCGGTGGGGCGTCGATCAGGACGATGGCGTTCTCTGCCAGGGCGTTGAGCATGTTCTTCATGGCCTGGGACCCCAGCAGTTCGCTGGGGTTCGGCGGAATGCGGCCGGAGCCCAGGACCGAGAGGTTCGGGAGGGCACCCCAGGGCTGCAGCACATCCGCGAGTTCTGCGGTGCCGGTGAGGACATCGGTGACCCCGACTCCCGGGACCAGGTTGAAAACATCCACGAGCGTGGGGCGGCGGAGGTCGCCGTCGACCACTACAACGTTCTCTCCGGCGGCAGCAAGGGTGACCGCCAGGTTGGCCGTGACGGTGGACTTGCCTTCTGCCTGCACGGAGCTGGTGACCACGATGATCCGCGGCGGCTGGTCCACATCAAGGAAGCTCAGGTTGGTGCGC
>NZ_QAIQ01000132.1 GCF_003061105.1 Arthrobacter sp. HMWF013 | reverse complement strand
GTCGATGGCTGACGCCGTAGGCACCGGCGGGGCGGAAATGGGCCAGCGGGCCGCCCGTGTGGCCGCCTCGTCTTCGAGCACCAGCTTCACAAAGCTCAGCACTGAGGCCCTGGTTACGGAGGGCACCTGGATGCCGACCTTCGGTATCCAGGGACTGGACGTGAGCGGCCACCAGCCGAGTGTCGACTGGCAGCAACAGTGGAACATGGGTTCCAGGTTTGCCTACGTGAAGGCAAGCGAAGGTAATTACTACACCAACCCGTCTTACAGTTCGCAGTATCAGGGCTCTCGAAACGTGGGCATGATCCGGGGCGCCTACCACTTCGCCATCCCGAACTGGTCCTCAGGCGCCGATCAGGCCCGCTATTTTGTACAAAACGGCGGGGGCTGGAGCGCAGATGGTTACACCATGCCCCCGGTGCTCGACTTCGAATTCAACCCGTACGAGGGCCGGACAATCAACGGCTTCTACTTCGGCAACACCTGTTACGGAATGTCGCCGGCGCAACTGGGGTCGTGGGTACGCGATTTCGGCAACACCATGTTGTCGCTCACAGGCCGGCATCCTGTTATCTACACCAATACCAGTTGGTGGAACCAGTGCCTCGGCAACCCCGCAGGATTTGGTGACTACCCCTTGTGGGTTGCTGCCTACCCCAGCTCCCCCACCAACAACGCGGGCCCCGTCCCTACTGCAAGCTGGAGTACCTACAGCATTTGGCAGTACAGCAGCACCGGGCCCTTCGCCGGCGACTCCAACGTCTGGAACGGCGACTACGCCGGACTGAAAGCCTTCGCCTCCAGCGGTATCCCGCCAGAGGCAACGCGGGCCATAGATGCACTTCGCTCATCCACGCCCTCCTTGGGGGCACAGGCAGCGGACACGGTCTGCGGGCTGCGCAACGGTGGCTGTTTCCGTGCCTATCAGGGTGGCATCGTCATGTGGTCACCCGCCACGGGAGCCCAGCTGAGCCTCAGTGGGCCTGTCCGGGACGCCTGGGCACGCAGCGGATATGAGAACGGCCAGATGGGCTACCCCGTGTCGGGGCTGGTCTGTGGACTCAAGGGCAACGGTTGCTTCCAGAATTACGAGGGCGGGTCGATCATGTGGTCACCAGCCACCGGGGCGTCTCTGGTTCCATTCGGGGCGATCCGTGAATACTGGGCGGCAAAGGGCTACGAAAACGGCGGCCTCGGCTACCCGTTAAGCAACCAGACGTGTGGGCTCAAGAACGGCGGCTGTTTCCAGCTGTTCCAGGCTGGCTCAGTTCTGTGGAGCCCTTCCACAGGCGCCCATCTCGTGACGCCGGGACCTCTGCTTGAAGCGTGGTCCCGGGCCGGCTACGAGAACGGCCTCCTTGGCTATCCCACGGCCGATTCAGCCTGCACTGCCGCAGACTGTACCCAGGACTTCACAGGGGGCGTGATCGGTTGGACCGCTGCGGCGGGAGCCTGGCGTGTATATATGGGCATGGGCGGAGTGTGGAAAGCAGCACGGTCCAACGGAGAACCCATCGGATTCCCCCTCGGCAATGAAGTCTGCGGAATTCGCAACGGGGGCTGCTACCAGCTGTTCCAGGGCGGCACACTGCTGTTTTCTCCCGCAACCGGGGCCTTCACCGTGACCGGCCGGATGCTCAGCTACTGGCAGTCGACCGGATTTGAAAGCGGGCGGCTCGGTTACCCCACGAGTCCGGCGAGTTGCTCAGCAACCAGGAGCGATTGCCGGCAGTCCTTCGAAAAGGGCGTGGTGGGCTTCTCTGCCACCACCTCTCCCGAAACCGTTCCAGCCGGCCCTATGGCTGCAGCATGGGGGCAGGCCGGATATGGCCCGGGTGCGCTTGGCTATCCCACCTCAGGTCAGGTCTGTGGGCTCAAGGACGGAGGTTGCTTCCAGATGTTCGTCAAGGGCGCCCTCATGTACTCCCCGCTCACAGGGGCTCAGACGAGTCTTTTGGGCCCGATCCGCGACCTGTGGCAGAAGTCCGGATTTGAGGGCGGCTACCTCGGCTACCCCGCGTCCGGAGTGATCTGCGGCCTGGTTGACGGCGGTTGCTTCCAGAACTACTCCAGCGGAACCGTGATGTGGTCCCCCAACAGCGGAGCGAACGCCATCATGTTCGGGCCCTTCAGGGATGCCTGGGTCAGCACCGGTTACGAGGGCGGCCAGCTGGGATACCCCGTTAGTGCGCAGATTTGCGGATTGCAGAACAACGGGTGCTTCCAGAACTTCGCCAAGGGAACCGTGATGTACTCGCCAGCCACTGGAGCCCAGGCAATGACGTCGACACCCATCAGGGAACGCTGGGCGGCGACGGGCTTCGAATCCGGAACCCTGGGATACCCCGCCAGTTTTGCACTTTGCGGGCTGCGCAACGGCGGCTGTTTCCAAAACTTCGAGAAGGGCAGCATCATGTGGTCCCCGGCCAGCGGTGCCCACCTGATGGTGCCGGGGCCGATCCAGCAGAGCTGGGCCGGCCAAGGATTCGAAGCCGGAGCACTGGCCTACCCCATCAGCAGTCAGACCTGCACCGCTGACAAAACCTCTTGCAGCCAGAACTTCCAGGGAGGAAGCATCAGCTGGACAGCTTCCGGCGGCGCAAAAATACGCTTGACCTAGAGCCTTGCGGAGTGACAAAAAGGTGGGATCCGGATTCGGATCCCACCTTTTTGGTGAGCTGTGTGCTTGGGTATCAGTGCCCGTGCTCGAGCAAGTCGATCAGATATGAGCCATACCCGCTCTTTACCATGGGTTCAGCCCGCGCCCGAAGCTCATCATCAGTAAGGAACCCCAGCCGCCAGGCAATTTCCTCAGGAGCGCCGATCTTGAGCCCCTGCCGGTTTTCGGTGGTCCGGACAAAGTTTGAAGCATCGTTAAGGTCGTTGAAGGTTCCTGTATCCAACCATGCGGTTCCGCGGGGGAGAATCTCCACTTGGAGCTTGCCGCGCTCCAGATACGTGCGGTTGACATCGGTGATCTCGAGTTCCCCGCGCGGTGACGGCTTCAGGTTCTCCGCGATCTCCACGACGTCGTTGTCATAGAAGTACAGGCCAGGCACTGCGTAGTGACTCTTCGGCTCCGCAGGCTTTTCCTCAAGGGAAATAGCTTTACCGTTGCTATCGAACTCCACCACACCGTAGGCCTTCGGATCTGCCACCCAATACCCAAACACCGCACCGCCGTCGATGTTTTCAAAGCGGCGCAGCTGAGTGCCCATGCCGTGACCGTAGAAAATATTGTCGCCCAGGACAAGAGCGACACTGTCATCACCGATATGCTCCTTGCCCAGGACGAATGCCTGAGCAAGGCCATCGGGCGAAGGCTGCTGCTTGTAGGTGATGGATACGCCGAAACGGGAGCCGTCGCCGAGGAGTCGCTCAAATTGCTCGGCATCATGAGGTGTCGTGATGATGAGGATGTCCCGGATGCCTGCCAGGATCAACGTTGACAGCGGGTAGTAGATCATAGGCTTGTCGTAAACAGGAACGAGCTGCTTGCTGACGCCCAGGGTGATGGGGTGAAGCCGGGAGCCGGTACCACCGGCGAGTATTATTCCGCGCATGACCCCATCTTTCCCTTCGTTATCGGTGGCAGCAAATCCGGTAGTCTTGGGAACTATGCAGCGACTTCTTGTTACCGGCGGTGCCGGCTTCATTGGATCAAATTTCGTCCACTACGTTCTTGAGAACACAGATCACCACGTCACCGTGTTGGACAAATTGACCTACGCCGGCAACCTGGAGTCCCTGCAAGGGCTGCCTGAAGACCGTTTCAGGTTCGTTCAAGGCGATATCGTCGATGCCGGGCTGGTCGAAGATCTGGTCAGCGACACCGATGTTGTAGTCCACTACGCCGCAGAGTCCCACAACGACAACTCCCTGCACGACCCGCGCCCCTTCCTGGACACAAACATCATCGGCACTTATACGCTGATCGAGGCCGCCCGGAAACACAACAAGCGCTTCCACCACATCTCCACTGACGAGGTCTACGGCGATCTTGAGCTCGATGACCCTGAACGCTTCAGCGAGTCGACACCCTATAACCCGTCCAGCCCGTACTCCTCGACTAAAGCGGGCTCGGACCTGCTGGTCCGCGCGTGGGTGAGGTCGTTTGGCCTGCAGGCCACCATCAGCAACTGCTCGAACAACTACGGCCCGTACCAGCACGTGGAAAAGTTCATCCCGCGCCAGATCACCAATGTCATCGACGGCATCCGCCCCAAGCTCTACGGCAAAGGCGAGAATGTCCGGGACTGGATCCACGCGAACGATCACTCCTCAGCCGTGCTTGCCATCATCGACAAGGGCCGCATCGGTGAAACGTACCTGATCGGTGCTGACGGAGAGAAGAACAACAAGGACGTCGTGGAGCTGATCCTCAAGCACATGGGCCAGGCAGCAGACGCCTACGACCATGTAGTGGACCGGCCCGGCCATGACCTGCGCTACGCCATCGACTCCACCAAGCTCCGGGATGAGCTGGGCTGGGAACCACGGTTCTCCAACTTCGACGCCGGCATCGAGGACACCATCGCCTGGTACCGCGACAACGAAAACTGGTGGCGGCCACAAAAAGCCCAGACCGAAGCCAAGTACAAAGAACAAGGCCAGTAGACGATGCCCATTGAGTTCTCTAAGAAGCTGACCGCCCACGAGACCCCGATCCCCGGCGTCGTCCTGTATGACCTGCCCGTTCATGGTGACAACCGTGGCTGGTTCAAGGAAAACTGGCAGCGCGAGAAGATGCTTGCACTCGGTCTGCCTGACTTTCACCCTGTGCAGAACAACATCTCATTCAACGAAAAGGCCGGCACCACGCGTGGCATCCATGCCGAACCGTGGGACAAGTTCATCTCGGTGGCTACTGGCCGGATTTTTGGGGCTTGGGTCGACCTGCGGGAAGGTGCATCCTTCGGTGCTGTCTTCACCGCAGAGCTGGATCCCAGCCAGGCAATCTTCATCCCCCGCGGCGTGGGCAATGCCTTCCAGACGCTCGAAGACATGACGGCCTACACCTACCTTGTTAACGACCATTGGTCCGCAGACGCCCAGGGACAATACACCTTCCTGAATCTTGCCGACGAAGCAGCGGGAATCCAGTGGCCCATCCCCCTGGAGCAGGCGGAACTTTCGGATAAGGACAAAGCGCATCCCCGTCTGGCCGATGTCACGCCGATGCCGCCCAGGAAAACTCTTGTACTTGGCGCCAACGGACAACTCGGCAAGGCACTCCGAAAACTTTACGACGGCGACACGTCAGTTGAGTTCGCTACCCGGGCAGACGTTGACCTGACCTCCGCAGAGTCTCTCACCAAGCTCAACTGGAAAAACTACTCAACGGTCATTAACGCAGCGGCCTACACGGCAGTCGACGCCGCCGAAACCCCCGAGGGCCGCGCCGCGGCCTGGGATGTCAATGTCACAGCCGTAGCGCGTCTGGCACGGATAGCCGTCGAGAATGACCTGGTACTGGTACACGTGTCCTCCGACTACGTCTTCGACGGCACAGAAGAGGCCCACAACGAGGACGAACCGCTCACACCGTTGGGCATCTACGGCCAGACCAAGGCAGCCGGTGATGCCGCGGTCAGCGTCGTGCCCAAGCACTACATTGTGCGCACGAGCTGGGTTATCGGGGAAGGCAACAACTTCGTCCGCACCATGTCATCGTTGGCTGCCCGCGGGATCAGCCCCTCAGTCGTGGATGATCAGTTCGGCCGGCTCAGCTTCACAACCGATCTCGCCGCGGGCATTCGCCACCTGCTGGAGTCCGGAGCCGAGTACGGTGTCTACAACGTCACCAATGACGGCCCGGAACAATCGTGGGCCGACATCGCCGCCGACGTCTACGAACTCGTCGGCGCATCGCGGGACTCAGTCACCGGGGTGTCCACGGAAGCCTACTTTGCAGGCAAGGAAGCTTCGCCGCGCCCCCGGAACAGCAGCCTCACGCTGGACAAGATCAAAGCCAGCGGATTCACCCCCGCCGTGTCCAGGGATCGGCTGAGCGCCTATCTGAAGGATGGGCTCTAACGATGGCACAGGCCCGCCTGCACGACATCCTGGTGATCATGCCTGCCTGGAACGAGGCGGAGTCCATCGGTAATACCATCAGGGAAGTGTTCGATTTTGGTCCTCCGTGCGACGTCCTGGTTGTCGACGACGGGTCCCGTGACAGTACCGCGGAGCTTGCCCGTAAGGCCGGCGCAACAGTAATCCAGCTGCCCTTCAACATGGGCGTGGGCGGGGCCATGCGTACTGGATTCAAATACGCGAAGAAAAACGGGTACCAGCAGGTCATCCAGGTTGACGCAGATGGCCAGCATGACCCCCGTGACATCCAGGCCGTCCTGGACGGCCTGAAGAATGCCGATATCGCCATAGGTGCGCGCTTCGCCGACAAGGGTGACTACGCTGTTAAAGGTCCCCGTAAGTGGGCAATGAACGTGCTGGCATGGACAATCTCACGAATCTCAGGAACCCGCCTGACTGATGTCACCTCCGGATTCAGGGCAGCGAATACCAAAGCAATGCGTCAATACGTCGATCACTATCCGGCCGAGTATCTGGGTGACACGATTGACTCCCTGGTGGTCGCAATCCGCTCAGGATGCACCGTCCAGCAGGTTGGCGTGTCAATGCGCGAACGCCAAGGAGGTGCTCCGAGCCATGACCCGGTCAAGGCCGCGATCTACTTGGGGCGTTCCGGACTGGCATTGATCTTCGCGCTGACACGGAAGAAATCCGAACCATCGTCCAACTAGGAATCTGACATGTCATTTCTTATGGGAATCATCGTCGTTGTGGCGATCCTCTTTTTCGTTTTCGAGATGCTGCGGCGCCAAAAACTGCGTGAAAAGTATGCCGTGCTGTGGATCATCATCGGTCTCGGAACACTGTTTCTGGCCGCCTTTCCCGGCCTCTTGGAACTGGCCAGCACCCTGCTCGGCATCCAGGTTCCGGCAAACCTGCTTTTCATCATGACACTGGTTCTTTTGGTGGGCGTTTGCCTGCATTTGTCCCAGGAGCAGTCCCAGGCTGAAGACGAGGTCCGCATCCTGGCTGAAGAAGTCGCCATCCTCAGGGCAGAAATGGCCGACGTGAGGGTCCAGCTTGATGCCGCTATCGCGGCCGCGGGCGGCAAAGGCCCAACAACGCCTTAGACATCACAGGATCGGAAAAAATAAAGGTGGCCGGCCCCCAGGGCCGGCCACCTCCTCTTTAAGCTATTCAGCTGACGATGTGCTTGGCCAACCTCGGCAGGGAATCAAACTTCCCCCGGGCGACTGCTTTGAGCACCAGGGCCCCGGCGTTCAGTCGGGAGGTCGTGTGGAAAGCGGCCGCGAGCGATGCCCTTTTCCAACCCAGCGTCTTGAACCTTTTTGCCTGCAGTTCGAAGAAGCTTCGCTCTTCGTCGAAACGTCGGCCGTCGAGCGCGCGGACAGACGAATCCGACGCAGAATGACGCCGGTACAGGAACGAAAGAGTCGGATCGATAATCATCGAACCACCTTCAGCGGCAATATCCAGGAGAAGAGCCAGGTCCTGAACGACGTCCAGGCCCTGGGTGAAGCCTATCCGCGTCACGGTTTCCGTACGCCAGGCAAGTGAAGGGAAGTAGGCCCAGTCAGCGCGGACGAGGCTCGTAGCCATGGCCTCACCTTTGAGTTCCATCCGTTCCGTGGTCTTGGGTGCGTACAGCTTCTTGACCGCGTCGACGAGCGGGGTGCAGGCAATTCCTTTTTCATCAATGACCTGCACACCTGGCTGCACCACGTCGGCGTGGGGATAAGCGGCAAAGGCCGCTGCCACGATGTCCAGGTAGTTCGGGAGCATGATGTCATCGGCGCCCATAATGACCACGTACGGTGCTTCGACCAGTGTCAGGGCCTTGCGGTAGTTGCCATTCGCTCCGAGATTCTCCGCATTCTTCATGTATGTCACACGAGGATCTGTAATGCTCGTGAACCACCGCTCCGGCTCGGGGTCCGGGTAGCCATCATCGATGACAATAAGGCGCCAGTCCTGGTTCTGCTGGTTCATGACGCTCTGGGCCGCCAATTTCATCTGGTCTACGTCGCCGTAGTAGGGCAGCATTACGTCAATGGCCATGGACCTTTGGTTCCTTTCGGTGGATTCTGCCGGCGCTTCGGAAGCGCCAGGCCACGCCCCGGGCCGCCGCAAGGGCGGGGCCGGACACGATCATCGTCCTTACGATTATAGGCCAGGCGCATACTCGCCTCCGCCGTGGCGCCTCTTTGCTAAACTGGTCTTCGTTTGACCAAGCCCCGCTGGACACCACCGAGCGGGTACATTCTGAAAGCGATGTTCCGCCTCAATGGATCCGGTACCCACGCTCATTCCGCGCGTCAGTGTCTGTATGGCCGCCTACAACGGCGCAAACCACATTCGCGAACAGATTGAATCCATTCTCCTGGAGCTGTCAGCTACGGATGAACTAGTGATCATTGATGACTGCTCCACCGACAGCACGAAGAGCGTCGTCGAGGGAATCGGCGATCCTCGTATCCGTCTGATCGCGGGCACTACGAACGCCGGTTACGTCCGCACCTTCGAAAGGGCGCTGTCTGAGTCCCGGGGCCGATACGTGTTCCTTTCGGACCAGGACGATATCTGGATTCCCGGACGGACTGAGCGGATGATCGCCGGCCTCCAGGACAAGGACATGGTTGTCAGCAATTGCCGGCACTTCGACGGTCCCCTTGGCCGGTTCCATCGAATCCGGCTCAAAGCGAAAGATTCGAACCACACGCTGCGGAATCTCGCCGGTATTGTCATCGGCTACCGGCTGCATTGGGGCTGTGCCATGGCTTTCCGGCGGGAGTTGCTCCCCAAAATTCTGCCGTTCCCGGCGCACATGCGCGAGTCCCACGATCAGTGGATAGCCATGGTGGGTATCGTCAATCGCTCCATCCGCTACTTGGAAGAGGACACTATCCTGCATCGACTCCATGGGGAGAACCTGACGCCACAAGGAATCCGCAGCGCGGGCAAGATCTTCGCAGCGCGGCTGGACTTCTTCAGAAATCTCCTGATCGCCACGCGCCGCGCCCTCGCCAACTAGGCCATCAACAACCCCACCTGCACATCGGAGGCACCGACGTGCGCCGAAAGCACCGAAAAGGATGGCCTCTCCATGGACCTGACTCCGAACACGCGGGAAGTAGCGGCAGTAGTCTCCGCGTACTCGCCAACAGAAGAACTTATAACGAACGTCGCTTCCCTGAAACAGTATGTTGACCATGTAGTCGTGGTCGACGACGGCTCCCCCGGCGACGTCTCCTCAGTACTCTCGAAGGTGGAGGCCGCCGGCGCTGTTGTTGTTGGGCTTCCGGTCAACTCCGGCATCGCCGCGGCACTCAACGCAGGTATGAAGCATGCGCGCGAACTGTGGAAGCCCGAATGGCTGGTCACCATGGACCAGGATTCAAGGTTTACCGGAAACTACGTGGAGAACGCCTTGGACGTCGCGCGATCGTCCAGCAATCCGGAAACAGTGGGAATGGTAGCCGCACAGTTCCACAACGGCATCAGGCTGCCGTTATTTGGCGCCGGCCCCGAACGTGAGGTCTTCGACCCCATGCAGTCCGGGACGCTTATCAAGACGGCCGTCCTGGACAAAGTCGGGTACCTTGACGAGGACTTCTTCATCGACTGCGTGGACTCGGAATTCAACGCCCGCATGCGGCAGGCAGGGTTCCGAGCGCTGGCCAGCGAGGGAAGCAATCTCGCGCATTCCCTGGGTGATGCCAGGCCGCTCACCATTCTGGGCTGGCACGCGCGCATCGGAGCCAAGAAGTTGAGCGTCCACTACCATTCGCCATTCCGTGTCTACTACATCACCCGGAACTCACTGGTCCTCTTGCGCCGTTACGCGCTGACTCAGCCGAAATGGATACTACGCCGCCTCTATATGGAGCTTCAGAGCCACATCGTCAGGTTCATTTATGGCCCTAACCGAAAGCTTCACTTGATTGGGTTCCTCTACGGCATCCGGGACGCTGTCATCAACCGGATGGGAAAAATCGACCCGCGACTGGCCGAACGGCTTAAGTAGCCTCCACCTGCTTCACTTCCCCATTCCGGGTGCGATACCTGTCAAGATTGTTCAGCCTCCTTATTGCCGGCAAGGCCAAGGCGGCGAACAGTACAGCCTCGCTGCAGGCCATCCCCAAAGCTATTCCATCCGCCCAGTCAGACATGGCCGCAGTCAGCATCGTGGCCAAACCGAGTACTGCCGAAACAGCAGTCCATACCAGGATCAGTTTCTCGCCTCCGAAGGGAACAAGCAGATTGCGGATGAAGGGCGATGCGGCGGAAATAAAGAAGAAAGCAAGGCCGTAAAACAGGCAGGTCAGTTCAGTGGCCCTGACCGGGGCACCAAAGAGGATCTCCGTCGCCAGGGGGCCGAGCAAGGCAAGTAGCCCTCCACCGACGGCTCCCAGTGCGAGGTGGGACAGGATGGCCATGAGGTGCCGCCTGCGTTCGGAAGCGTTACCCAGTTCCAGGACCCAGCCCTGAAACGTGTTACCCAACGCCATGACCGAAAAAAGGCCAAAACGGTAGATCGTGTCGGCGGAGCCGAACTGCCCTGCCGGCGCCGCGCCGACGAATGCCTGGGCAATCGGCAGAGGGGTGGCTGCATAGG
>NZ_QAIQ01000131.1 GCF_003061105.1 Arthrobacter sp. HMWF013 | reverse complement strand
GTCGAATACACGATCATCCCCACCGACAGCTACAACCAGCAGATGGGCACCCGCCTCTCAGCAGGCACCGCCACCGACGTCCTGAACGTCTTCCCCGGCAGCGGAAACGCCACGGCCGTGCGCTCACTGGCAAAGAACGGCTACCTCGCCGATCTCTCCGGGGAGGACTGGGCCGCCGCGCAGCCCGAATCCACAACCTCCGCGACCGCCTACGACGGCAAAAGGTACATGTTCACGGACGTGGCAACAGCCAACACTTTGGGCGGCGTGTACAACGCCAAGGCCCTGCAGGATGCGGGCTTGAAGATCCCCACAACCTACTCCGAGGTCCTGGCCTTGTGTGCCGACGCACAAAAGGCAGGAAAGGTGGCCTACGCCCTGGGCGCCCAGACGCAGTGGGTCACCCAGCTGGTGACCTACGCCTTGGTCCCCACCGAGGTCTACGCAAAGGACCCGGACTTCAACCAGAAGCAGCTGAACAAGGAAGTCACCTTCCAGGACAGCCGCTGGCTCGACGCCATGAACAAGTACAAGGACATGTTCGACAAGGGCTGCTTCAATAAGGACGCCCTGGGCACCTCAGTGGACAATCAGACCGCCATGGTTGCCGACGGCCGGGCCCTGGGCGCAATCCAGATTTCCACCATGGCCAACTCCATGACGAAAGCCAACCCAGACCTGACCGTTCAGCTGGCACCCCTTCCGGCTACTGACAACACAGCCGACACCCGGCTGGCCTTCGGCCTCGGCGTGGGCTGGGGCGTGAACGCCAAGGCCAAGAACGCCGCAGGGGCGAAGAAGTTCGTTGCCTTCCTCGCCAGCAAGGAAGGCAGCGCCATGAACGCCGACAAATTCGGTGTGGCACCCAACGGCGTAGTCGAGGCCAACGGGATCAACAAGCTTGAAATCCCGTTCCTCGAGGAGGACAAGACGGTTCCCTTCCCGGACGTTGACTGGCCCTCACCCCAGGTGCAGAACCTGCACCTGACCGGTATCCAGGAAATGCTGGGCGGCAACAAAACTCCGAAAGACGTCCTGACCTCCATGCAGGAAGCCTTCACCGGCGCACTGAAGTAGGACCGGTTGCGGGGGCGGTCAGCAACAAGGCCGCCCCCGCCCTCCACCC
>NZ_QAIQ01000130.1 GCF_003061105.1 Arthrobacter sp. HMWF013 | reverse complement strand
CCCATCTGCTGGTTGTAGCTGTCGGTGGGGATGATCGTGTATTCGACCGTCAGGTCCGGGTTGACTTCATGGAACTTGTCGGCAATCGCCTTCCACTTGTCATCGGAGCCGGACAGCCGGGCAACCGTGACCGTTCCGGAGCTGGCGGCCGGGGCGTTTGAGGAACAGCCGGCGAGCGAGAAGCCGACGGCGGCAATCGCCCCGATGGCTGTGATGACTTTCTTGTGACGCATGGTTCTCCCTTGAATGGCGTGGGACTGGGGTTGGTGGATTGGGTGGAGCTGGCTGGGCGGTGACGTCGTGTGTGCGCGCGTCGTACGCTCAGCCCTTCAGGCCTCCGGCGAAGCCCTTGATGATGCTGCGCTGCAGGAGGAAGTAGAAGATCAGGAGGGGGATGACGCCGATGATGAGGGCGGCGAAGATGGTTCCCCACTGGTTCACGTACTGTCCCGTGAACGAGTAGATGGCAATGGGAATGGTGTTGGTTCCGCTGCCGGAGAGGTACAGCAGGGGAGTGAAGAAGTCGTTCCACACGGTGATGGTGTTCAGGATGACTACGGTTCCGGTGATGGGCCGCATGAGCGGGAACACCACCTGCCAGAACACCCGGAACGGACTGCCGCCGTCCAGGGTTGCGGCTTCCTCGAAGTCCTGTGGCAAAGACCGCAGGAACTGTACGTATAGGAAGATCGAGAACGGCATTTGCGAGCCGACGTAGATGATGACAAGGCCCCAGATGGAGCCGATGAGCTGAAGGTCGCGGAACGTTGTGTACAGCGGGATGAGTGCCAGCAGGCTCGGAATCAGGAGCCCGCCGAGGAAGAACGCGAACGTCAGCTTTGACCAGGTCCGGGTGATGCGTGCCAGCGGGTAGGCGGCGGAAGCGCTGATCACCACGATCATGAACACCGATACGACGGTGATGACGATGTTGTTGATCATCGCCGGCCCCAGGCCTCCGCTGACCCACGCCGTGGCGAAGTTTTCGAAGGACGGGCTGGTGACAGGGGCCAGGGAGGTGGCCACGCCCTCCGGTTTCAGGGCAGTGTTCAGCAGCACGTAAACGGGAGCTGCAAAAAGGAGGGCGACGAGGATCATGGTCACCTCGAGGGCGCCGGTTTTGAGGGTGTAGCGCTTCATTTGTCTTCTCCTCGGCGGAGCAGCGTGAACTGGATGAGGGAGGCAACCGCCACGAAGGCGGTCAACACGAGGGTCAGGGCGGTGCTGTAGCCGAACAGCTGGAACTGGAAGGCGTCTTTGTAAGCGATGGTGCTCAGGCTTTCGGTGGCACTTCCGGGGCCGCCCTGGGTCATGATCAATACCTGGTCGAACAGCTTCAGGCCGCCGATGAGCGACAGCATCAGGTTGATGGTCATCGATGGGGCGAGCAAAGGCCGGGTGATGTTCCAGAAGGTTTTGAAGGATCCGGCGCCGTCGAGGCTTGACGCCTCGTAGATGTCCTCGGGAATGCTCTGCAGGCCTGCCAGGAAGATCACCATGGAGTATCCGGCGAACTGCCAGACCACCACGGAGATGATGGCAGGCAAGGCGAGCTGGGCATTTCCTAGCCAGTCCTGGGCAAGGAAGTCCAGCCCTATCGCCCGCAGCGCAGTGTTAAGGGCACCCTGGGGAGCAAGGATGTACTGCCACAAATTGGCCACCACCAAAGGAGTGACAACGGCAGGGGCGAAGAACAGCACCCGCAGCCAGTTGCGGCTTTTGATGGCCGAGTTCACACCCAGCGCCAGAAGCAGGCCGATGAAGTTCTGAACCACCATGATGCCGACAGCGTAGAAGGCGGTGTTCATGATCGATGCGCCGGCCGCTGAATCCCTGAAGACCCTGAAAAAGTTATCCAGGCCCACGAAGTCGAACTGGGGCGACAATCCGTCCCAGTCGGTGAGGGCGTAGAAGGCCCCACGCCAGCTGGGAATCACCACGATGGCAGTGAAGGCGGCCACCGCAGGGAGAAGGAACCACCAGGGCGCCTTCGCTCCGGCACCGCCACCCGCCCGCCGTTTGCGGGACTTCGCCGGCCCTGACCGTTGTGCCGTGGAAGGTCCGGACACCCCGGTTCGGGGGCCTGCGAGTTCACGTTGCGTCATCGCATTTCCATTCTCTTCGTCGAGGACGTCCCCGCTCGGTGGCGGAGGTGAACCCTATCGCTCTGAATCGTTTCAGCGACCAGGAATCTGAGTGCCGCTGAAACTCTCCGCCTGTAAGGGTGTCCCTGTTGGTAGGATTTCAAGTAGTACGTTCTACGGCAATAAGGCCAAATAGCCCTCATTCCGTGTAGTACGTTCTACACTTGTTATAGCGTAGATCACAAAGCACCGATTTGCCAAGAGGTCCGGACTGCGGATGCGGTATGAAGGGATGGTCCAGCATGAGTGCAGCCGAAGGAGGCGCGATGAGCAAGGAATCCGCGGGTAAGCGGCCCACAATTGTCGATGTCGCGTCACATGCGGGCGTCTCAACGGCGGCTGCGTCCAAGGTGCTCCGCAATGCCTACGGGGTCAGCCCTGAGATGAAGGCGAAGGTGCAGGCCTCCATGAAGGCCCTCGGGTACCGGCCACTGGCTTCCGCACGGGGCATGCGTGGACGTACGTACACTGTTGCCGCCGTGGTGGCGGACCTCCATAACGAGTTTTCCTCGCTGCTGGTTGAGGGTATCCGGCGGGAGTGCGAGCGGCAGAAGTACCGGCTGTTGGTGGCGCCTGCGGGCTCAGGCAAGGAAGCCCAGAACCGGATGGTCGAAGACCTGGTGGACCGCGGCCAACTCCTCGTCCGTTCCCAGAGGGGAAATGAGGACGATTCC
>NZ_QAIQ01000129.1 GCF_003061105.1 Arthrobacter sp. HMWF013 | reverse complement strand
CTGGTCTTCACCGGCGAGGACTCCCCCATGGCCAACCTCATGCTCTCCGTTATGGGTGCCTTCGCCGAATTCGAACGCTCCCTCATCAGGGAACGCCAACGGGAAGGCATCGCCCTAGCCAAGCAGCGCGGCGCCTACAAAGGACGGAAGAAGACCCTCACACCGGACCGGGCAGCCGAACTCGTCCAACGCGCTGGCACCGGTGTTCCGAAAGCACTTCTCGCCCGTGACTACGGGATCAGCAGAGAGACCGTCTACCAGTACCTCCGCAACGCAAAGTTGGAGTGATCGGCTCCCCTGCCTGCACCGCTTGCATCCTCAGCAATTAGCTTTACAGAATCTCCATTATCGACTCTTCTATGGTTGTCAACGAAGCGATGGCATGAGGCTGTTGGCATTGAGTGTGCGGTAGATCCGCCGGGCGAGGTAGCGTTTCACGCACCGTCTGATCTCTTTCTTGGTTCGCCCTTCTGCCTGCCGTCTTGCTGCATACGCGATGGTTTCCGGATCGAACGCCATCCTGGTCAGAGCAACCATGTGAAGGGCTTTATTCAGTGTCCTGTCGCCTCCGCGGTTGAGCCGATGACGAACGGTATTCCCGGATGAAGCCGGAATGGGGTTGACCCCGGCCAGAGAAGCGAAAGCCGCCTCGGAACGTACCCGTCCTTGATGCGACCAGGCGGTGAGACAAATGGCTGCAGTGACAGGTCCGAAGCCGGCTTCCTTCAACAGAGGCGCAGCTTCGCTGACCTGAACCAGTTCGGTGATCCGGAAGCCGTTTGCTTTGATTTCAGCGTCAAGGTCGCCGATGTGCTTGGCGAGCCTGATTGCTTCGGAGCGGGCTACCGACATCTCAAGAGATTCTTCACGGGACCGCCACCGGGACACCTCAAGTATCTGGCTCCCGGTCAAGGAGCTGCGCGCATCCAAACCCAAATCATTCGTCCGGAGCAGTGCGGTCAACGCATTCACAGCCCTCGTCCGGTCGGTTGTCATCGATTGACGTGCACAAACCAAGACCCGCAGCGCCGCACGGACCCCGTCATTCAGCCGTGGCCGGCGCAACTTGTCCTCTTCCAAGGCAAGGACGGCAGAAGCGATCCGGTGCGCGTCCAGTGGATCCGACTTCCCAACCCCACGACGCGGCAAGGCATCCATACGGGCAGCCTCGGCGACCTGGTAACCGGCAGCTGCGACAGCCCCGGCCAGCACAGCACCGTAGGAAGCGGCCCCCTCGATCACCCACAAAGTCGCCAGATCTGCTTCGGTGCGGCGAGCGACCCAAGCAATAGCGCGATTGATGCCTGCACCGGTCGCCGGGAAATCCCGGCTATCGATCCGTTCGCCGCTGGGCACGGCGATGATGGCGAAGACGTGCTTCCGGGCGTGGGTATCGACCCCCACGACAAACGGGTGGGAATAGGCAACGATAGTCATAGCGGTTCTGGCACCTTCCTCATTCAGCGGACATGGTCGGGGCCGTTACGGGCCGGTACCAGTCCGGGTAGAGGTCACTTCGGAACAGCACTGTGACGAGCCACGCCTCGCACGAAGGCGGACAATCTTCTGATCAAGTCACCGAGGTGGGCCGGGCAGGTGCCGGCCGCCCACCCAGCAGACGGACATGTCGATAACAGGACACCCAAACAGAGTCGGGGCCAAGCGTTTAATGAGTCACGACCGCAGGGTGGAACGGCCTGCACTTACTCTGCCAGCCGATCCCAGACCAGCCACCCCAATCCTCACAGGCGTTTGAAATCAGCTGGGGGACGGGCCCAAAAGGGGCCGTGATTCACCGGCCGACGAGGCTCCTGTCGACAGGCGGCGGGGCGGCTTGCGGGTCCGCGTCAATGCTGTAGATGGTCTCAGACCGGTCGGTGAGCTGGGTGATGTCCTCCAGCGTGATGTTAATGAACGCGGAGCGTTTCCTCAGGTGCTGTACGAGTTCCGTCTGCGGCCACATCAGCTGGTCCACGTAGGTGTTGAAAGACCGCCCACTGGCTCTGGCGTAGGCCGATACTACCTTCGGGTCGGTGATCCTTCTGCCATACGTGAGCTCGATATCGACATCACCCAGCGGGTCGATCTCAGGATTGAGGTAGCTCCCGAACACCCTGAGGGAATTCAGGAACAAGGGCTTGACCGGGTCCGCGTTGTAGGCCCGTGCCCGCTCCAGCAGTTCAGACACCAGCCGGTTCGCGGTCTTTCGGCTGATCGGCTTCCCGAAGCTTGCCATCGCCAGCGCGTTGCCCTGGACGGTGGTGTCCCACCAAGTGTCCCCGCGGTGGTCGACTTGGACCTTCTCTAAGTAGCCGGCAGCTTCGAGCTGGGCAAGCACCACTCTGGGCTCAGCTCCGGTGCCTTCGAGCAGGTCGGCGACGGCCTCGGCAGCCATCTCCCGGCCTCTGAACCGGCGGACGATCGCACGGGCCAATTCGGCCGGCAGTCCGGCGATGACGTCCGATTTCGCTACCCTCACGCCAGAAGCCTACGTGTACCGCGAGTGTGCCGGTGACGCGCGTGGTTGGCCTCGGATCCTAGGACAGGTCTGTTGGAAGATGCGTGCCATCGAAGTCTCAAGGGTGTCTTCTGGTGTAGGTAGCCACTGTCAAGGCAGGGCCGCTGGAGCCTCGGAGGATCAGTTCTGTGTCGACGTGGACGTGGGGATCCGTGCTTTCTTCGCCGTTAATCTTCTTGAGGAGAAGTGTTGCGGCGGTGGTGCCACATGCGGCCAGGGGGGATCGTATTGTGGTCAGTGCCGGTGTGGTGAAGTCTGCACCGAAGATGTCATCGAAGCCCACAATGCTGACGTGTTGGGGTACTTCCACGCCGGCTGCCTGAAGTTCCTGCATCAGCCCGATGGCCAAAAGGTCGTTGTAGGCGATGACAGCGGTTGCGCCGGTGCCCATGACTTCACGGGCTACTTTCCGCCCGCCGTCGATGGTCGGCTTCGTGGATTCCAGTTTGATGGTCTTTACCCGTGACCAATCACCGGCTTTTTGCAGACCCTCCCAGCGGCGAGCTGACATCCATGATTGCTGCGGACCTGACACGAACGCGATCTTGTCATGTCCTTGCTGTGCCAGCGTTCTAACGGCGGCGCCTATCCCGCTGGTTACGTCCGGGACGACAGAGGAAACACCTTCCACGTCACGATTGACGACAACAACGGGTTTGGTGGCATCAAGGCCCCGGATGCTGTCATCCGTCATGCGAGGGCTGGCGAGAATGAGCCCGTCAACGGTGGCGTGCATCCTGTGTGCCGCGTTCAGTTCCAGATCAGGCGATTCGGCAGACTCGGCAATGAGCACGGTGTAATTCCATGTAGTTGCCGCTGACTGGGTTGCCCGCAGAACGTCGAAAAATGTTGGGTTCGTGATGTCAGCGAGTATCAGCCCCAGCGTTTGCGTGCGTCCGGTACCCAGTGCACGGGCATGGGGGTTGGTCTGGAACTGCAGTTCCCGGGCCACATTTTGGACCACCTGCCGGGTCTTTGCGCTGACCCGCTCCGGCTTGTTGAGTGCACGGGAAACGGTGGAAGGATTGACGCCGGCGGCCTTGGCGATGTCGTAGATGGTCGGCTTCGCCTTGAGCCGGCCTGGGTTTGTGCCAGTTGCCAGCGGCGACGAGCTCATGAGACGAGGGTTTGTTCGTTCTGTTGGCGCTGTGTTTCGAGCAGCCGGTGGCGGTCTGCGCGGCGCTGTTCCTGCCGGTCCGGGTCCGGGACCGGGGAAGCGAGCAGGAGGCGTTGGGTGTAGGGGTGTTCGGGGTCGGTGGTGACCACGTCGGCAGAGCCTTGTTCCACGATTTCGCCCCGGTACATCACCGCCACGCGGTGGCTGATGTGCCGGACCACGTCCAAGTCATGCGAGACAAAGAGGTACGAAACCCCGGTGTCCTTCTGGATCTGCAGGAACAGGTCCAGGACGCGGGCCTGGGTCGAGAGGTCCAGCGCACTCACCGGTTCGTCGCAGACGATCAGCTTGGGCGACAGGGCAAGGGCCCGGGCAATCGCGACGCGCTGCCTCTGGCCGCCGCTGAACTCCCGCGGCAGCCGGTGGATCGCGTCAGACGGCAGCCCCACCTGGTCCAGCAGTTCCTTGACGCGTTTCCTGGCGGCCGTGGCGTCCATGCCCTGCACGCCCAGCGGCTCGGCGAGGATGTCGCCGATTTCCAGTGCCGGGTTCAGGGACGTGTACGGGTCCTGGAACACCACCTGCAGGTCCCGGCTTAGCGTCCGGCGCTCCCTGCGGCTGGCATTGCTGATGTCGTTGCCCTCGAAGATGATCCTGCCCTTGGTCACAGGGGCCAGGCCCAGGACAGCGCGGCCCAGCGTGGTCTTGCCGGAACCGGACTCCCCCACCAGGCCCAGCGTTTCGCCCTGGCCGATGGTGATGTTGATGTCCGTCAGCGCCCGGAAGGGCTTGGCGCGGAACCTCTTGCTGGGGTACTCCACCACCAGGTCCTGCACCGACAGCAGCGGGGCGTTCTCGACCGCGCTCATGCCACCGGTTCCTTTTCTGCGGCTGCATCCTGTCCTGCCGGAGCAGTGCTTCCGGATTCGTGGGAAACGGGTCCCTCCGGCGGGGAAACCAGCATGGTCATGGGGGTCTTTCCTTCCAGCATGGAGCCCAGGAGGGTTTGGGTGTACTTCTCTTTCGGGCTGCGGAGGATCTCGCGGACTGTTCCTTCTTCGACGAGCCGGCCGTTCTGCATGACCACCACGCGGTCGCACAGGTCGGCGACAACACCGAAGTTGTGAGTCACGAGGATGACGCCGATGTTCAGGCGCTGCTGGAGTTCACGCAGCAGGTCCAGCACATCGGCCTGCACTGTGACATCGAGCGCCGTGGTGGGTTCGTCCGCGATCACCAGGTCCGGTTCGCAGCTGATGGCACCGGCAATCAGAACGCGCTGGGCCATGCCGCCGGAGACCTCGTGCGGGTAGGCCTGGAAGGTCCGCTCCGGGTTGGCGATCCCGACGTCGGCCAGCAGCTTCAGTGCACGCTTCCGGGCCTCTGCCTTGGTGATGCCCAGGACCCGGACCATGGGCGTCACCAGCTGGTAGCCGATGGTGAAGGCGGGGTCAAGGTTGCTCATGGGCTCCTGCGGGATGTAGGAAATCCGCTTGCCGCGCAGCCTGGACAGCCTGTCCTGGTTCACGCGGTCCTCCCCTGGCGCCACAGTGTAGTTGCCGTCGAACTGGATGGAACCTGCCACAATGCGGGCGTTGTCCGGCAGCAGTCCCAGGATGGAGAACGCGGTCTGGGACTTGCCCGAGCCCGATTCACCCACGATCCCCAGGATCTCGCCTCGGTCCACGTGGAAGGAGACGTCGTCCACCACCTTCTTGACCGAACCGTCCGCCTGCGGGTAGCCGACGCCGAGGTGGGTCACCTTCACGAGGTGGTGCTCGGTGCCGATGTCGACGGCGGCCACTGTCTTACGGGCCTGGCGCGCCTTGGCGCGTTCCGCCGTCGTGCGTTCCGCGGAAGTACCCGCAACAGGGGTCCGCTGGCGGCGGTGCCTGATCTTTTCGCCGTCCTCCAGGGCGTCGCGGATGGCGTTGCCCAGGAGGACCAGGCCGCCGATGGTCAGGGCCATGGCAAGGGCGGGCCAGAGCAGCAGGGTGGGCGTCAGGTAGACGTTCTTGAAGCCTTCCGAGAGCATCACGCCCCAGGTTGCCCTGGTGGGATCGCCCAGGCCCAGGAACTCCAGGCCGGACTGGATGGCGATGGCCACGCCGGCGATGGCTGCGGTCTGGATGATGATGGGCGCTCGGACCACGGAGAAGATGTGGCGGGCGATGATGCTCAGGTCCGACAGGCCCGAAACCCTTGCGGCGTCAACGTAGAGCTCGTTGCGCACGGACTGGACCGCGGTCCGGGTCAACCGGAAGTAGGACGGGCTGATCAGGACACCGAAGGCGATCATGGAAATCCATACGGAGGGTCCGAAGGCGGCCCGGATGGTGAGCAGCACGATCAGGCCGGGCAGGCTCATGAGGATGCTGACCACCCAGTTGGAGACACCTTCGAACTTTCCGCCGTAATAGCCGGCGATCAGGCCTGCGGGAAGGCCGATGGCGATGGCCACACCGGCGCAGAGCAAGGCGGAGAGGAGGGTGAGCTGCGCGCCGAAGAGCAGGCGGCTCCAGGTGTCCCGCCCGGCGCTGTCCGTGCCGAGGATGTTCACTGAGTCCGGTGCTGCCAGTGTTTTGGTGATGTTGGCGAAGTTCTCCCCGAAGGGTGCCAGGACCGGGGCGAGGACGGCCAGCACGGCGATGCTTCCCAGGATCACCAGAGAAGCGATGCCGAGGGGGTTCTTGAGGAGGCGGCGGATCACGGTGGAGCGGACCACCGTGCCGCTCTGCCCAACGGGCATGGGCGCGGCTACGGCCGCAGTTTCTACGGAATCGCTCATGACACACGCACTTTCGGGTTGAGCCAACCATTGAGGATGTCCACCAGGAGGTTCACCACGATGACCACCACCACGGTGTACATCACCACTCCCATGACCACGGGAAGGTCCGTCTGTGCGGTGGCGGTGACGGCCAGCGGGCCCATGCCGGGCAGGGCGAAGATCTGCTCGATGATCACCACACCTCCCAGCATGCCGATGAGCTGCAGGCTCAGCACGGTGAGGCCTGCGGGAGCGGCGCTGCGGAGCACGTGCTTGAAGAGGATTTCCCGTTCGGTGATGCCACGGCTGCGCAGCGTCCGGACGTAGTCCCGCTCGAGTTGCTTGATGACGGCACTGCGTATTTGCTGCGCGCCGCCCGTCACGCCGTTGATCAGCAGGGCGATCACGGGAAGGGTCATCGAGTAGACCCAGGCTTCGGGACCCACCCCGGGAGAGATGGTGCTGGTGGCCGGGAAGAAGCCCAGCTGGATGGCCAGGACGGTCACGAGAAGCACGCCGATGACGTATCCCGGGATGGAGTCGCCAACGATCGCGCCCACCTGGACCACCCTGTCCACCCAGCCGCGCTTTACTGCCGCGGCAACACCGATCAGCGTTGCGCAAACGGCGATCAGGATCATTGCGGCGAAAACCATCGTCATGGTCACCGGGATACGGGTTGCCAGCGAGTTGGCCACGGGCTCCGAAGTGAACCAGGAGGCACTAAGGTTTCCGCTCAAGGCGTCGCCCAGCCACGCGAAGTACCGCGTCACGAGGGGCTGGTCCAGTCCCAGCTCCTGTTCCTTCAGCGCAACCTGTTCAGGCGTGGCCTGATCACCCAGGATGTTCCGGGCAATGCTTCCGCTGGACGTGTACAGCAGGACAAAGGTGAGCGCCGAGACAACGAACAACACCACCAGCCCGCTGCCCAGCCTTTTCGCAATGAACCTGATCACGGGGTCCTACTTGGCAGGCGAGTAGTTGTAAATCGACGGAACGGCCTGCTGGATCTGCGGGGTGACGTTCACTTTGTCGTTGTGGTAGTACATCTGGTTCACCCGGAACAGCGGCGCGAACCATGCCTGCTCCACCACATACTTGTTGACCTCCTGCGCCAGCTTGCCGGCATCGTCACCGCCGTCCCGGACGGCCTGGATCTTTTCCTCAAGCTCCGGCGTGGTGTTCTTGAACGGGTTGAACAGGGCCTTGGTAGAGACGATCTGGTCAATCGCCACGGTCGGCTCGCCCTGGAAGAGGTTGAAGAACATCGCGCCGTACTTTTGGGCAGCGACGTCCGCGATGAAGGTGTTGTTGATCGCGGCGCCCGGCTTCAGGGTGATGCCCACGTCCGCCAGCTGCTGCTGAAGAACCGAAATCAGAGTCTCAGAGCCGGGAAGGGTGGGGACCTCGAGGGTCACATTGTTCTCGAAGCCGGATTCCTTCAGGAGCTGCCTGGCCTTGTCCGGGTCGTAGCTGTAGTAGTTCTCCAGCTCCTCAGTCCAGGCACCGCTGTCCTTACCGAAGGGCTGCGAGGTGGGCGTGCCCTGGCCCAGCATCACCTGATCCAGGATGGTCTTGCGGTCGAAGGCGTAATTGATGGCCTGGCGGACCTTGACGTTGGCCAGGGCCGGGTTCTTGGTGCCGTCCCGGTCCAGCAGGAGCAGCCCGGACCAGTCAACCTGATTGGTGGCAAGCTTCATCTTGGCGCCCTCGGCCTGCTTGCCGTTCTTGGGATCCAACAGCGTGGCATCGACCTGGCCGGAGACTAAGGCATTGGTGCGCGCTGTGAGGTCCGCGAGGATCTTAAATGTCATCTTCTGGTACTTCTGGAGGTCCTTGTTCCAGTAGCCTTCCCGGGCATTGAAAACCGTCTGTGAATCCTTCACCGACGCGGACTTGTCCATCACATAGGGGCCGGAACCGGCCGGTTCGGTCTTGATCGCCTCGGAGCCCAGGGCCGTGGGGCTTCCCATCAGGCCTGCCGCCTGGCTCAGGAAATATTCGAGCGCAGGCTCCGCGGAGCTGAGGTTGATGTCGATGGTGTCGGCATCAACCACGGCGACGTCGGAGACCGAGGCCAGCTGGGCCATCTGCGGACCGTTGGCCTTCTTGAAGTGGTCCAGGTTGGCCTTGGCGGCCTCGGCATCAAACTTGGCCCCGTCGCTGAAGGTGACATCAGTGCGCAGGTCCACCGTGAGCTTGGTGTTGGTGTCGTTGTACTTCCACTCAGTGGCCAGCATCGGGCTGAGCTTGCCGTTCGGCTCGCGCAGGATCAGCGTGTCGTAAACAGCCTGGTAAGGCTGCAGGGCATGGCCGACATGGGCCTGGGCCGGGTCCCAGGAGCGGACATCCTGGTTCGCGCCCAGGGTAAGTGAAGTGGCTGTCGGCCTGGCCGAGGCCGAGCCGGCGGTGCCACCGCCGGCACCGCCACATGCGGTCATCGCCAGAGCGGTGCTAAGGGTCAGGGCGGTCACTGCCGCCTTGGGACCTAACTTCATTGTTGGCTCCTAATGAGGATCGTTTGTTCATTGGGTTCCGACGAACCACGGGCAACTTCCGCGTGAGGGGCAGGCTCTGGAAATCGAAACCTAAACGCGTGTTCAATGTTGGTATTTGAGAATGTACTGGATCACAGTCGGTATGTCTAGGTGCACAAAACGCTTGCCCGTCAAGTCATCCCCCGGGCGCAGGGCACCCGCGGGGAAGCCCGCTGGGTGTCGGGGCGGGGCGACCGGCTATGCCAGGTTCAGGTCGCGAAGGGCCTCGTCAAAGGACTGCGTCATCGACATGGCGGGATTAAGGAGCCACTGCAACTGGAGTCCGTCCATGATTGCGAGCAGCGTGCGGGCCAGTGATGAGGCGCCCTGCCCGGCGGGAAGGACATTCCGTTCCTGTTCCTGCCGGATACCATCTTCGAGGAACTGGAGGATCCGTTGATAACGTCCGATGAAGTAGTCGTGTGCCGGGTGATCCGGATTCACGGCTTCGGCTGCCAGGGTCGCATACAGGGCGGTGAGGCCGGGTTCCTGCTCATTGGCCGCGACGATTTTGCGTAGTTCATCCACAAGCAGGCCCTGCCGGACGGCAGTCGGAAAGGAATCTGCGACTGCGTCGTCACGGCTGGCCAGCACGGCTACCAGCAGTTGTTCCTTGGAGCCGAAGTGATGAATGATCGACGCCGGGCTCAGTCCCAGTAGCCGGCCGATGTCGCGCAGGCTGCCCCCGCGGTAGCCATCCCGTGAGAATACGGATATGGCGGCCTGAAGAATCTCTCGTCGACGGTCTATGCCGCTCCGGTAGGGGCCCCGTGGGCCGTGAATGCCGGGAACATCAACGGGGACAGGCCCTGCTGTCGTCTCCCTCTTCACGGTGGTCCTCTCGGAGTTTGCGGAATCTTGCCGGGCTCTACTGTCTCACGGCAGGCCGGCACCACGGCCGGCCTAGACATCCGAGGCCGTGATGACGTAAATTTCACTTTACCCAATATTGAACACGCGTTTAGGTTTCGTGACTAGACCCCCGGAACGAGGAGGTTCCATGACGACCCCAACTTTTGCCAGTGCGGACCAGGCCCGCGCTGAGGAACTGCTGGCCCGCATGACGGTAGAGGAAAAGGCCGGGCTCCTTTTCCACGGCATGGCAAGCGTCGGGCCCGGCGGCAAGGTGCTGGGGGCAGGCGACCCGCCAGGGGTAGGGGGCCCCACGCGCCAGCTTATCGAGGCGGGGGTTTCCCATTTCGCTCTCATGGGACCTGCCTCCCCCGGGGATATTGCCCGTTGGCATAACGAGGCGCAGGAGATAGCGCGGAAAAACCGGCTGGCTGTTCCCATTACGGTCTCCTCGGATCCACGACATGGGTTCTTCTCCAATCCCGCTACCGGGGCCTCTGCCCAGGGGTTCTCGCAGTGGCCCGAACATCTGGGTCTGGCGGCCACACGGGATGCAGATCTGGTGCGCGAGCATGCAGAAATTGTCCGTCAAGAATTCACCACGGTCGGTATTCGTGTGGCACTTGGTCCTACCCTCGACGTGGCCAGCGATCCGCGGTGGGCCCGCACGTTGGGTACATTCGGCGCGGATCCGGCAGTAGTCAGCGAGCTGGCCCTTGCTTACGTGGAGGGCTTGCGGGGCTCATCGCCGGTGGAAGAGGTCGCAGCGATGATCAAACACTTCCCGGGTGGCGGGGCGCAGAAGGACGGCGAAGACCCCCACTTCCCCTACGGCCGGGAGCAGGTGTGGCCAGGAAACAAGTTCGAAGACCATCTGCAGCCTTTCATTGAGGCCCTCAGGCTCGGCGTCACCCAGATCATGCCGTACTACAGCATGCCCGTCGGCTTGAACCTCCACGGCCAAAGTGTGGAAGAAGTCGGATTCGCCTTCAACCGGCAAATCATCACCGAACTCCTGCGCGGGCAGCTCGGCTTTGACGGGATCGTCTGCACCGACTTCACCCTCGTCACGGACGGGTCGGTCTTCGGAGCTCCGATGATTGCCCGTGCCTGGGGCGTGGAGCACCTGAATCGACACGAACGCGTCCTCAAAATCCTGGACGCCGGTTGCGATCAGCTTGGCGGCGAGGCCTCTCCGGAGCTCGTCGTTGACCTCGTGGCAGACGGACGGCTGAGCGAAGAACGGCTGAACCGGTCCGCCCGCCGACTGCTGGCCGAAAAGTTCCGCCTCGGACTCTTTGACGGCTCGGAAGTCGACGTTGACGCTGTGGCATCGAGGGTGGGAACCGGTGGGAACCGCCACCGGGGGTTGACGGCGCAGCGCCGCTCAATCGTTCTCACCGACGACCCGGATGCGATACTGCCGCTGGCCGAAGGCCTCCAGGTCTACGGCGAGGGCCTGGACGCGGAGACGCTTTCCCGCTACGGACAGGTTGTCCCGGATCCGGCACGTGCCGATGTTGCGATCGTGCGTATTGACGCTCCTTACGAACCACGCACCCAGGGCATGGAATTGTTTTTTCGTGCCGGTTCCCTCGACTTTGACGACAGGCTCCTGGAGCGGCTGGCCGCACTCAATGCCCAGGTTCCCACCGTTGTTGACGTCTTTCTTGACCGTCCCGCCCTCATCGGGCAGCTCGCGCCCCACGTCAAGGCTGTAACTGCTGACTTTGGCGCTTCTGACGAAGCCCTCCTGGACATCCTGTTCGGCCGGGTGAAGCCTGACGGGAGACTTCCCTTTGAGATCTCCGATTCAATGGATTCGATAGCAGCGCGCAGGGAGGATGTCTCGTTCGAGTGCACCGTCCCTGTGTACCCCTATGGCCACGGACTGCACGCCTCACCCCAGCTCTCAGACGAAAGCCCCCAATGAACCCGAACACACTTACCCGACAGGCCGCCGGAAGCTCCACCAGCACAACCTGGGCTGCTTCCTACATCACCGGGGGCCAATCACCGCGGGGCGAAGGGGAACCAGCCCTGATGTTCCGCCGGCAGTTCGAACCGTCCGGGAACATCGCTTCGGCAAGGCTGCTGCTCACCGCCCGCGGCGTGGTTGAAGCCTTCATTAACGGAACCAAAGTGGGAGATGACCTGCTGGCACCGGGCTGGACCAGCTACCACCACAGGCTGCTTTGGCGCAGCCACGACGTCACCGAGCTGCTCAGCGAGGGCACGAACGTGCTGGGCGCACTCGTCGTGGACGGGTGGTACGCCGGACGTCTGGGATTCGGGGGCGGCGAACGTAACCGCTACGGTGACCACATCGCGCTTCTTGCCCAACTGGAAATCACGTACCACGACGGAACCACGGAACAACTGGGAACAGATCAGACGTGGGAGTGGACTGAGGGCGCAATCCGCTCAAGCTCCCTGTATGACGGTGAAACGGTTGACTTCCGCAGAACCCGGCAATGGCACGGGAGTTGGCCGGAAGCACAGCCCGCGCGGCTCGCCGTTCCGGCCGGAGAAGGCCTGGGTGTTCTTGAAGAACAGATCGCGCCTCCGGTACGTGTCACCGACACGCTGCACCATACGTCCCGGGTGCTGCTCAGCAACGGCCGGTTCCTCCTTGACTTCGGCCAGAACATCACCGGCCGGGTGCGGATACGCCTCAACGGGGACGCATCGCTCACCGGACACCGGATCCGGTTGCGGCACGCCGAGGTCCTGGAAAACGGCGAACTGGCCGTACGGCCGCTGCGCCTGGCAGCGCAAACAGATGAAATCGTCCTTGATGGCAATGCTGTGGATTGGGCACCCATGGGCACTGTCCACGGGTTTCGTTACGTCGAAATTGACGGGTGGCCCACACCGGAAAACGATCTTGGGCAGTCCGTGGTCGCAGAAGTAATGCACACTGATTTCCTCCGTACCGGCTGGTTCGGAACAGACCACCCCGGCGTAAACCGCCTGCACGAAAACATCGTATGGAGCATGCGCGGGAACTCCGTGGCCCTCCCCACGGACTGCCCCCAAAGAGACGAACGGCTGGGGTGGACCGGGGACGTCCAGCTCTTTGCCCCCACAGCCGTCTTCCTGTACGACTGCTACCAGTTCCTCGGATCGTGGCTGCGGGACCTCGCAGCCGAGCAGCACGACGACGGATACGTCCCCCTGTGGATTCCCACCCTGCCTGCCAAAGAATGGCCCCCGTTCTTCGCCTCCGTCTGGGGCGATGCCGCCGTCATCGTTCCCTGGACTTTGTACGAGGCAACCGGCAACGCCGAGGTCCTGGAGCAGCAGTACCAGTCCATGACGCAATGGATGACAGCCACCACCGGGATGCTGGGCGGCGACGGGCTCTGGACGCAGCCCTTCCAGTTCGGGGACTGGCTGGACCCCGCAGCCCCACCGGAGAATCCTGCCGCCTCCGACACGGACGCGCACCTGGTCGCCAACGCCTACCTCATCCGCTGCTGCCGCATCATGGCGCGCACGGCGACCGTGCTCGGACATCTGAGTGATGCTGCCCGGTGGAAGCAGCTGGCCGAAGAGGTCAACACGTCCTGGATCCGCACCTACGTCCAGGACGACGGCACCATCACCGGCGATACCGCCACCACCTACGCGCTGGCCCTGGTCTTTGACCTGCTCCCAACCGAAGCCCTCCGGCAGAGGGCAGGACATCGACTGGCTGCCATCGTACGGGCAGCAAACCACACCATCACCACAGGCTTCGTCGGCACGCCCATCATCTGTGATGCACTTACCCTTTCCGGCAACCACGAAGACGCCGGCAAGCTCCTGCTGCAGGAAAGCTGCCCCTCCTGGCTCTATCCGGTCACCATGGGCGCAACCACTGTTTGGGAACGCTGGGATTCCATGCTGCCCGATGGAACGGTCAACCCCGGGGACATGACGTCCTTCAACCACTACGCCTTGGGCGCTGTCGGCTCCTGGCTCCATCGGGTGATTGGCGGACTGGACTACGTGGCCGCCCCGGAGCCGCGCCTGATCGTCAATCCCCGCCCGGTCCAAGGGATCACCACGGCCAGGACCTCCCGGAACACCCCGCACGGAACCGTCACCGTGCAATGGCGCCTGATCGGGAACCTGCTGGAGATCACCACGGACCTACCTGAAGGACTTGTAGCCCAAGACGGCCGCGGCGTTCCCCTGCCCGCAGGCCGCAGCACCTTCACCACACCATGGCCGGGGACGGGCCAACAGCCGGGTTGAGGCCCCTGATAGGTCCACGCCAATCACCCACTCAAAGGACGAGAACTTTGCTCAAACCACAAAACAGTCCCACACGGGAACTTATCAATCTGGACGGCCTCTACAGCTTCAAAGTCGACTCCGACCGGGCCGGCCTTCGGGACGGCTGGCAACAGAACAAGCTGGACACCGCACTGGAAATGGGCGTTCCGGCCAGCTACAACGACATCTTCACCGACAGCACCATCCGCGACCATGTCGGCTGGGTCTGGTACCAGCGCGAGGTGCGCTTACCCCGAGGCTGGGCCGGTGAACGCGTCCACATCCGCCTGGAGTCAGCCACACACGAGGGAAAGGTCTTCGTCAACGATGTCCTGGTCGCCGAGCACGTAGGGGGCTACACCCCCTTTGGCGCTGACATCACCGACCACGTCACACCCGGCACGACCTTCCGCCTCACGATCGCAGTGAACAACGAACTGACACAGGCCACCATCCCGCCCGGCTCCATCAGGCAGACCGAAGACGGGCGCCGCCACCAGCGCTACCTGCACGACTTCTACAACTATGCAGGCCTGCACCGAAGCATCTGGCTCTACAGCACCCCCTCCCTCCAAGTGCAAGACATCACGGTGGCCACGGGCTTCACAGGAACCACCGGAAACATCGACTACCAGATCGAGCTGGGCGGAGTTATGGATGGCCCGGAACGGGTCTCCGTCCGGATCCTCGACGCCGATGGGAAGCAGGTGGCAGCAGCGGCAGGCGCGGAAGGCTCTGTAGCAATCCACGACGTCGTACTCTGGCAGCCGGGCAAGGGCTACCTCTACAGCATGGTCGCTGAAGTGCACAACGGCGGAAAGCTGGTCGACTCCTACACCCAGTCCTTCGGGGTGCGAACCGTTGAGGTACGCGGCAACCAATTCCTTATTAATGGTGAGCCCTTCTACTTCACCGGCTTCGGCATGCACGAGGACCACGTCACCATCGGCAAAGGCCACAGCCCTGCCCACATGGTCGGTGATTTCCAGTTGCTGGGCTGGACCGGCGCCAACTCCTTCCGCACGGCCCACTACCCCTACGCAGAAGAGGTGATGGACTACGCTGACCGTCACGGCATTGTCGTCATCGATGAGACTGCAGCAGTGGGGCTCAATGCCTTGTTCGCAGGCTTCTTCGGCGAAGGAGGAAAGAAGACCTACGCGGAGGACTTCGTGAACGAAGACACGGCCGCAAGCCACCGGCAAGCCATCACCGAGCTGATTGCACGGGACAAGAACCATCCTTCAGTGGTCCTCTGGTCCATCGCCAACGAACCTGCCGCGGCCGAGGAAGGAGCGCGTGAATATTTCGAGCCCCTGGCAGCCCTCACGCGGAAACTGGACCCGACCCGTCCGGTCGGCTTCGTCAACGAGATCAGCGGAACACCGGAAACAGACCGCATCGCCGATCTGTTCGACGTGCTGATGCTCAACCGCTACTACGGCTGGTACGTGCACACAGGGGACCTGGCCCTGGCCGAACGCGCTTTGGAGGCTGAGCTGGGCGCCTGGGAGGAGAAATACGGCCGCCCGATCATCGTCACCGAATACGGCGCCGATACTATACCGGGGCTGCATTCACTGTATGACCAGCCCTGGAGCGAGGAGTACCAGGCCGCCCTCCTGGACATGTACCACCGTGTCTTCGACCGGACTGCGGCCGTCGTCGGCGAACACGTCTGGAACTTCGCCGACTTCCAGACCTCGAACGGCATTATCAGGGTGGACGGCAACAGGAAAGGCGCCTTCACCCGGGACCGCCGGCCCAAGGCCGCAGCCCACAGTCTGCGCCGCAGGTGGGCCCAGGTGCAGCACCGGAAGCCAGACGGCCAAGAGGGCTGAGCCGGCTCCTCCCCCTTTGGCAGCGGAGGAGGAACGAGACCTGAACAGCGGTGGGGACGCATGACCGGCGTCCCCACCGCTGATGCATCTCCGCTTGGCCGGTCTTACCATCGGGTTGCCATGGGAGCGCTGCAGCTAATCGTTGGGGCCCATGAGAAAACGTCGGCGCCGCGTTGGACTCCAGGCCAGACCTCGGCCGCATCCGTCCTGTCTCCACCCTTCCGTTCCCCGCCGTACAAAACCTGCCAGAGCTACTCGATGATTGAAACCACAGGGACTCCCTGAGCTGAGGGACCTCATGGGAAACGGGCGGCGGGCGGAGCGGGTTTTCCGACTGCGAACGCAGCAGTCCTATGGATTGTCTCCGGCGGGAGGCCGGGCCGGCTACGTTTCCGGATAAGGCAGGGCGCCTGCCTAACTCTCTTGGGAACGGTGGCAGGCGACTGCCCGGCGGGCCGTCATGGAAGTTCGCTCACTTCAGGTTTATCGGGCAGCCCGTCCCCGCGGGGGGTTATCGTGCGGAGGAGCCGATCAAGGTACCTGCGGATGTTGTCGTAGAGGGAGACAGTGGAGGAAGCGAGGGCCCATTGCACCGTGTATCCGTCAATCACCGCCAGGATCTCACGGGCTACTTGCCGGGTAGGGGTCCCTTGCAGCAGCGTTCCGGCGGCCACCATCTTGGCCAGGATTTCCGCGATGGCTTCCGCTACCCGCTCGTACCGCTGCGTGAAGTATTCGTGGGCGGGGTGTTCCGGATTCGAAGCTTCGGCGGCCAGTACGGAGAACATCTGCGTCAGCCCGCTTTGCGACTCGTTGAATGCGGCCTGCGCCGCTATCTGCTCGAAATAACGGACAGGGTCCTGGGAGTCGTGGACTTCGGCGTAAAACGCTTTCACTGCCCGCTGTTCGCGCAGTTCGAGGACCGCCGAGAGCAGCACTTCTTTGCTGGCGAAATGATGAGTCAGGCCTGCTTTGGTCACGCCTACATCTGCTGCGATCTTCGGGACAGAGGAATTGAAGTATCCCCACAGCGCGAAGTGCTGGATGGCGGCTTCCAGGATAGCTTCGCGCCGGGCGTCGGCCGCCTTGTAGGGACCGGTACGACGCACCCTTGGTGAAGACTTTCGCGTGCTGGGGCTTTCCTCTGTCTGCATCGTCATAACTTAGCCGTTTCCTAAGCAGCGCTGCGGGCAGGGCTGGGAACTTCGACTCCGCCGTCATGCCTAAGGAAGGTCCGCAACCGGAAGATCCAGAAGATACCGATGATGAACGCGGCCGCGGAGGTGCCCAGCAGGAAGAGGAACAACAGGGCAGGTCCTGCTGCGATGACCAGGGGGGTGAAGAGGGCGACGGCTGCCGCTACCAGGCGGGCGAAAGCGATGGTAATGCCCTGGGCCGTGCTGCGGTGCGCCGTCGGAAAGAGCTCCTGGGACCAGATCTTGTACATCGGCTCACCGGCTATGGCACCTGCCAGCGCACCAACGACGCCCATGATGGTCAGCGTCAGCGCGGTAACCCCGAAGACCAGCGGAATGGCGATGGCCACGAGTGCCACCACTGCGGCGATCACAAATGCCCGGTGCCGGTTGCTGGTATCCACAACGCGCATCATGACAAACAGGCCGGCGACGCTCAGGAGCAGGACGCCGAGGCTCAGCATGGAGGCGGTGGCAACGTCCACTCCCGCGATGTTGACGTAAAGGTACGTGGAGAACTGTCCGTTGGTGTTTGCGTTAATGTTCACCAAGGCGTAAAAGAGCCCGGTGGCGATCATCGGGGCGATGAGCTTTGGGGTAAAGAGCGTCCGCAGAGAAAGCAGGTCCACCCGGTCCTCGTCAACCGGGGCTGAAACGGACTCCGCCCATGCCTTCGATTCCGGAATACCCCACCGCAATGCCACGGCGATCAGGGCTACCGCGGCAAGGTGCCCATAAATGATCTGCGCGCCAAGGAGTCCGGCGTTGCCGAAGAAAATGCTAATGACGATAACCCCCAAAATGCCCGCCATCCACAGCATGTGGGAGAAGGTCACCATCTTCCCGCGCTTATCCTCCGGCGCCGACTCCGCCACCATGGCCATGGAGACAGGAAGATCAGCCCCCGCCGCGAGGCCCAGGACTGCCAGCCCTGCGTAGAGAACGCCGACGCTGGGGACGAACATCAAGACAACGGCGGCCAGGAAATAGAGGCTCAGGGTGGTGAGAAACACCCGTCGGCGGCCGAACTTGTCGCCCAGTCTCCCCCCGATCAAGGCGCCTGCGGCGATGGCTACGGTCAGCAGGGCAGACAGTTGGCCAACCTGGGCAGGATCCAGCCCGATGGTGCCTTGAAGGATTACCAGTGCCGTCCCCGTGCCAACAATGGCGCCGGAATCAACATAGGAAGCCAAGCCGGCGGCGAATGCGATGCGCCAGCCCTGTCGGTTCGCCTGTTTCTGGGCGGGATTAAGCATGAGGACTCTCCTTTGAATCATCCAAGAACTTGTAGAGGAAATCGCTTTTGAAACGTTTCGATGAAGTCGTTAAAGGCTAACAACTTAAAAACCAACACACAAGACTGTTTTTAGCTTTTCCCGACAGTCTTGGAGCGACAGCATCCTTGCGCCTTCGAGAGAGCGGCGGCGGTTCTGGTCTCGTCTGGTCTGGTCGATGATGGTGTTGAAGGGCTTGCGAGGTGAGCGG